>DATGVY010000668.1:0-14861 GCA_035299845.1 Streptosporangiaceae bacterium | reverse complement strand
CAGATAACGAGGTGGCGCTGCCTCCCGCCCGCGCACTCTCGCTTGCGCAGCAACTGATCCGCGATGACCGGCCGTTTCGCGCGCATGAGGTGCTTGAGGCAGCGTGGAAGGCGGCGCCTGCTGCCGAACGCGAGCTATGGCAGGGCCTGGCTCAGGTTGCCGTCGGTCTCACGCACGCGCAACGCGGCAACTCCCGCGGCGCGGTCGCGCTGCTGCGCCGCGGAGCACGGCGGGTCAGCGAGTTTTCTGCTAGCTGCCCGCACGGGATCGACGCAGCGAGAATCGCCGGCTCCGCCGACGGCCTGGCGGACCTGATCGAGCGAGCCGGGCTGGCGGTCGTGTCACGTGACGACCTGCACGTCCGGCTTACGCCGCCGTGGAACCCGGATCCGGTTTCGTGATGAGCAGCTGTCCGGTTCTGGCCGAGTTCTGACCGGGCAGATGTCGGCCATTACCCCCGCATCGGCAGCTCGGGCCTAGTTGTCGCAGCTCTGAGTGGAGACGGGCACCGTGGCAGTCCGGCCCAGCCGGGCATCGGGGGCGACCTCCGACGCGGTCAGGGCGTAGCCAGTGTCCTTAGCCGAGACCGCGGCGGCGAACACGACACCGTAGACGCGGCCATCGGGCGCGAGCAGGGGACCACCCGAATTACCGGGCTTGACTACCGCACGCACCGAGTAGATCTCGCGGGTCACGGTGGTGGTCTGGTAGATGTTCGGGCTGCTGGCGGCCTCGCTGCCGCCGATCCGGGCGGCCACCGTGGTGTATGAGGAGTCCAGCGGGTACCCGGCCACGATCGCGTTGGCACCACGGGATGCCTGCGGGGCGAAGCGCAGCCGGGCGGCGGCGAGCCCCGGCACGTACAGGATCGCGATGTCGCGCTCCGGGTCGTAGAGCACGACCTGGGACGCGAACCGGACATTATGCCGGGTGGTCACTTGCGGTCCTGGCACTACACCGGCCACCACGTGCGCGTTCGTGATGACGTGGTCATGGGCGAAGACGAAGCCCGAGCCCTCGATCCGGCGCGAGCAGCCCGGAGCGGTGCCCTCGATCTTGACGATGCTGGCGCCGACCCGGGCGAGCCCTCTGGAGGACAGGACACTGTTGTTCGGCGGCGCGACCGGCAGCGCACCCTCGGCGCCGAGTGCGCCGAAGACCTGCGCATATGGCCCGCTGGCCAGTAGCCGGCGAAAATCGGAGAACATCACGCTCGCGGCCGGGGGCATGACCCGGTCCACTCCGCGGAGCAACGCTGAGTCGTTGACCTGACGCGAGATCAGCGGGAATGGCGCGTACGCCACCGCCGAGGCGATCAGCCAGGCGATGAGCAGCACCGAGATCACGCTGACGGCTGAACCGCCGATCGCGTCCAGCACGGTGGCAGGACGCCAGGTCAACCTGGATCGCATCGCTACGCCAGCACCTGACGCCAGCAGCTGGCCGATCATCGCGGCGACGAAGACAACGATGATGGCGACCAGCGCCTGCTGGGCGACTCCGCTGACCAGCGACCGGGCGATACGCGGGCCGAACACCGCTCCGACTGCGCCGCCTCCGATGAACCCCACGAAGCTCAGCACGCCGATGATGAAGCCCTGGCGGTATCCGGCCACCGCGAAGGCGACCACGAGCACGATCAGGATCAGGTCCAGCAAGTCACCTGGCACGTGCCCAACCGTATAGGGACATCAGGGCTGGCCGGACCGGGCTTTCCGACTCAGGCCGACGCGGAGCGGGAGCGGGAAGCGCGGCGAAGCCAGCTCAGGCGATGAGTCCGGCGTTGCCGCCCGGCGCCATCAGCACCTCGGCCGGCAGCTCCTCGGCCCGGCTGGCGTCCCAGGGAACCTCCCAGCCGCCCAGCGTGAGCAGCCGGTCCACCAGCGCGGCCGTGAACCCCCAGACGAGCATCCCGGCGACCCGGAAGGCAGGCCCGGCCGCGCCGGACGGAAGGCGGATGCTCAGGCGATGCGCCGGATCGGCCAGGTCCGCGACGGCCACTCGCGCGACGGCGGCGACTTCCACCGGATCGCCGGGAGCGACCGGGGCAGGCCGCCGCCACCAGGCGAGTACCGGGGTGACCGTGTATCCGCTCCGCCAGATGAACATGTCCGGCAGCACCGCGAGCACCTGAACCCCCGATGGGTCCACCCGCGCCTCCTCGGCGGCCTCCCGCAGGGCCGCCTGAACGGGGCCCCCGTCGGACTCATCGATCGCGCCGCCGGGAAAGGCCGGCTGGCCCGCATGCCGCCGTAGCCGCGAGCCGCGCTGGACGAGCAGCAGGTCGGGTCCTTCCGCGCCCGGCCCGAACAGGATGAGCACCGCCGCGGGCCGGCCCCCCGGCCTGGGCTGTAAGGCTGGCGGGACCGGCATGCTCACGGCGGCCCTGGCCAGCACAGTCAGCCAGCCGGGAACATCGGATTCTCGGCTGGCCTCCGTCACGAGAATGGCCCGGTCCGCACGAGCTTGCGCGCCGTCTTCTCGTCGGTGGGGCCGATGCCGAAAGAGGGGCAGAGCCTGGCGAGCCCGCAGGCCCCGCAGGCCGGCCTGCGCGCATGGCACACCCGGCGGCCATGCCAGATCAGGCGATGCGACAGCAGCGTCCACTCCCGGCGGGGGATCAGCGAGCCCACCTCATGCTCGATCTTGACCGGGTCGTCCTGAGCGGTCCAGCCGAAGCGGCGGCTCAACCGCGCGAAATGGGTGTCCACGGTAATGCCCGGCACGCCGAACGCGTTCCCGAGGACGACGTTCGCCGTCTTCCTGCCCACTCCGGGGAGCGTGACAAGGTCCTTCAGCCTGCCCGGCACCTCGCCGCCGAACCGCTCGCACAGGGCCTGCCCCAGCCCGATGATGCTGGTCGTCTTGGCCCGGAAGAACCCGGTTGACTGGATGATCTTCTCGACCTCGTCGCGGTCAGCCGCGGCATAGTCGGCGGCCGTCTGGTAGCGGGCGAAAAGCACCGGCGTGACCTGGTTGACCCGCTTGTCCGTGCACTGGGCGGACAAGATGGTCGCGACGAGCAGCTCGAGCGGGCTGGAAAAATCGAGCTCGGTGTGCGCGTCCGGGTAAAGGATGGCTAGCTCGCGGTTGATCCGGCGCGCGCGCCGGACCAGGGCGGTCCTCGAAGGGGGTTCAGCAGGCACGGGCCTAGCCTATTGACCATTCTCACCTGCGTGCGCGTGCACCGCGCAGAGCCGCGGCCGGAACGGCATGGCGGGGAGGTCATTGACGGATGCGCAGGCGGCTGCCGAACCGGGCGCGCCGGCGCCTGGCGCTAGCGCGCTGGCGCTGGGCTCCGGCGCGCTGACATGGCGGCCAAGCACGATCACCGCTACCGATCGCGCACCGGCCAGCCGGAGTGCCGCGCATGCGGACTCGGCACTGGCGCCCGTGGTCCAGGTGTCATCGAGCAGGGCGATGCTAGCGCCGGCCAGCGGCGCGGCCCGAAATCGCCCGGCATCCAGGTCCCTCGTCCAGGGCTCATCACGTAACCGCAGATCGAGCGCTGCCCACGGGAGCGAGAGGCACGTGCCGATCAGGGTCCGCAGCGGATGCGGCCCGGCGCGCCCCCGGCCGCTCGGCACCACCGCGAGATGCGAAGGGCGGGTCATCCCTGCCGCGCGCCACACGCACGGCCCGTGGTCGCGCAGAAAGACGACCAGCAGCGCGCGCAGGGCCGCCCCGGCCACTGCGGCGCCTGGCCGGGCGGACTTGTACAGCCAGAGATTGCGCGCGTGCTCGCCGCCCTTCACCGCGTAGCAGATCGGCACCACCACGTCGGCGAGCAGCCCCGGCAGGGTCTCCGCATGCAGGCCGCAGGGATAGCAGTGGGCATTCCCTGGCCGCACCGGGATCCGGCAGGCGGCGCAGAGGCCGCGGGCGGCCGGCGGCGGCGCACTGAGGAACGGCGCCTGCATGCGCACCGACCTGGTCAGTAGCTCCCAGCCAGCCAGCTGACCGCCGTCATCGCCGGCCAGACCGCCAGCATGCCCGGCCCGGCCAGCGGCCGCCGAGGCCGGATCGCCGGCCTTCCCGCTCATGACCGCGAGGCTATGGCGGCCCTCTGACGATCCAGCGGGCGGATGCGGTAGCCCGGGCCGCCGGCACCGGGCGGGCGATAAGCTGGCGCACGGCCCCGCCAGCCATGCTCGGGTACGCTCATCGGGGCATGCTCCGGGTCTCAGCCGGGTTCCCGCGGAGATCGGACTGACGAGCCGGCCACGAAGACTCGTCCTGGCTGCAGCTACCCGCAGCCGCCGGACGACAGCGATCCACCATCGGGATGACCGCCATGCGAACGCCTTGGACAGCGGCCGGAATCACCGGCGACGCTGCTCGTGGCACCTCGACTGCTGACGCGGGCGGCGGAGGCGATTCGCGGACCGAGTCGGGATCTGCGCAGCTGGCCGGGCCCGCCGGCCGCCGCGGCTGGCGTGCAGCCACCGCGCCGCCGCGGCGCGCAGCCATCGCGGCGGCCCTGCGGCGGCACTGGCTGGCGGCCGCGTTGCTGCTCGCCGGGCTGATCCTGCGGAGTCTCACCCAATTCGCCTACCGGCCGGCGCTGCTCTACATCGACACCCTCAAGTACCTGTTCAACGCATGGCCGGGCACCGACCCGGTCGGCTACAAGGTCCCGCTCAGATTCATCCTGCTCTTCGGTGACCTGTCCACCGTGGCAGCCGTTCAGCACCTGCTCGGCCTGGCCATGGCGGCGGCGCTGTACGTGATCATGCTGCGCCGGGGCTGCTCCCGCTGGCTGGCCGCGCTCGCCATCGCCCCGGTGCTGCTGGACGCCTACCAGCTCCAGATGGAGCAGACGATCATGCCGGACGTGTGGTTCGAGGCGCTGATCGTCGCCGGGCTCGTCGTGCTGCTCTGGCGGCCAAGGCCAGGCATGCGCGCCGTCGTCGCCGCCGGGCTGCTCCTCGGCGCGTCGGCGACGCTCCGGCAGGTCGGCGAGATCCTGCTGCTGCCCGCCGCCGTCTATGTGGTGATCGCGGCGGCCGGATGGCGGGTGAGGACCGGCCGCGCCGCCGCCTTGTGTGCCGCCTTCGCGCTGCCGATCCTTGCGTACAGCGGTATTTCCCTCGCGCAGAACGGGCACTTCCAGCTATCTCACTCCGGCACCAGCGAGCTCTACGGGCGGATGGCGGCCGACGCCGACTGCGCGACGCTGCGGCTGGCCCCGTACGAGCGGCCGCTGTGCCCGACGCCGAGACAGCGCGCCCTCGGCCCTGACGGCCTGGAGCACAGCGCCGCTTCGCCGCTGAAGGCTTACGTACCCCCCGCCGGGCAGCAGTTCAGCCAGGTCATCTCTGACTTCGACCACCGGGTATTCCTGCAGCAGCCGCTGCGGGTCATCGGCGGGATCGGCCGGGACGTGGTGAAGCTGTTCACGCTGACCCGGTTCACCAGCCCAGGGGACACGCCGATCTCCCGCTGGCAGTTCCAGCACGGCTACCCGACCTACGGAGCCATCATCAGGGTCAGCCGCGAGCATGTGCTCATGCTCGGTGTACAGCTCACCGCCGGCGGCGGGATCAGCGACATCCGGCCGCTGCCTGCCGCCATGGGCGGCCAGGCCGCGGTTGCGGCGCCGCTGGCCGCGTTCCTGCGCGGCTACCAGCTCCGCGGCGGCTATACGCCCGGCCCGCTGCTCGCCGTCGCCGCGCTGGCCGGGCTCATCGGCTCAGCCAGCCTGGCCCGCCGCCGCGGCGCCAAGCCCGGCGCCAGCCCCGGCGGCAGCCGTGACACAGCCACCAGCAGCGGCTCGGCTGCGGGCACGGGCACGGGCACCGGCACCGGCACCGGCACCGGCACCGGCACCGGCGGCCAGGATGCCCGCCGCGGCAGCCAGACTGCCCTCGCCTGCCTGCTCTTCTTCAGCGCCGCCGTCGCTCTGCTCATCATGTCCGACATCTTCGAGTTCTCCTGGCGTTACCAGCTCCCCGCGCTGATCACCCTCCCGCCAGCAGGCGCACTCGGGATCACCGTCATCCTCGGCGCAGTCAGGCGCCGCGGCAGCCGCCGCCCGGACCAAGCGGGTGAATCACCGGATTCGTCACCTCGGAAGGTGACCGCTGGCGGGATTCACCACCCGGCGGCGCGTGACGACGGCGGCGGCGTCAGGCGGCGCGCTGCCCCGTCCGGCTGGCAGTCCGGTTCGCGATCAGGTCGCTCACGCCGCTCACCGTGCTGCTGAGGCTGCCGCTCGCCGCTCGCTTGACCGTCGCCTCGGCGACGACCACCGCGTCCGATGCCAGTTTGCGCACCTCCGGCGAGGTAATGATCGCGCGCCACGATGTACGGAGCCGCTCAAGGCCTGCTCGCCCTTCCCGGCTGCCGGTCAGGTAACCGGCTGCGAAGCCGATGATCGTTTCCATTTCCTGCCTTACCTCGTCGAGCTCGAATGCGCGGATGCCGCTGGCTACATCTCGCGGATTTCGAGATAGCGCTTGATGTCCGGCAGCGACTGGATGATCGCCGCCAGGACGACCACAATCACCGCTGCCTTGATCAGCCGTGAGATCATCTCGTTTCCTCCTCCGACCAGCTGGACCGTGCACCTGGCCCGATGTGGCCTGGCGCACCGATAGACCCGGCGGGCTCGATGGGCTCGATCTCGTCGGGCGAGAAATAGAGGAACCTGCCGTGGTTGCGCTGCAGCTCGGCAGCCGGGTCATTGTCCGGGCTGACCGCCAGGTGCACCTCGCCGTCGACGTCGTGCAGCACCGCCTGAACCGTCGCCTCGCGGCCGACGAGGAACAGATCCTGAGCGTCGGCCCGCCGGGCGCCCGGCCGCATCAGGACCCGGCTGCCCTGGGCGATACGGACGCCTGCCACGATGACGTGATCGGTTTCCGGCGACACCGAGCTGTCGGCGCCGGGATCCCACCACGGGACGCAGCGGCGGTCGGTGATCTCCGCCGACGGCTCAGCGGCAGGTAGCGCGGGCGGCGTAGCCCATGTGGGCACCGCATCGCCCGCGGGCCGTGTGGGCGCCGGGCCGGCGGCCGGGCGCAGGTAGCGGATGGCGCCGTGCATGCGCTCCAGCATTTCCGGCGGAAGGTCGTCCAGCCGGTCCAGCAGCTCTGCCGCGAGTGGGTCCGTGGCACGGGCCTGGCGCTTTTCTGAGTCGGTCAGCGCGAGCGTGCGCAGGGTCAGGATCTCGTCGATCTCGGTGGCGTCGAAGAGGTCGCCGGCGCTTTCCGCGGCGATCTCGGGATGGTCGTAGAGGATCACAGGCGATGACAGCATGAGATCGGTGCAGTCGCCCGGCCCGGCTAGCACCGGCCATGTCCCCGTGTTGATGCAGGCGGCTGGACGGCCCCCCACATGTGTCCTACGGTTCTGCCATGGCGGTTCAAGCAGGGCGCCACCATTTCAGCACAGACCGTGACCGGATAGTCCTGCGGACATCCCGCGACGGAATGGCTGCCCAGGCAGGTCACGACCTGACGATTGAGGCGACCCGGTGGTCTGGCGAGCTAACCATCGGTGCCGGCCTGGCGCCGACTGCCCTTGAGGTGCGCGTGGACATGGGCGCGCTTATCGTGCGCGAGGGGACTGGGGGCCTCAAGCCGCTCACCGACCGGGACCGGCGCGAGATCGGGGCGACGGCACGCAAGCTGCTGGCGACCGACCGCAATCCCGAGGCCGTCTTCATCGCAACGAAATTCGAGCCCGATGCCGGCGGCGGCGGCATCATTAGCGGGACGTTCACGCTGCGCGGCGTCGAGCGCCCGATCCAGCTGACCGTCAGCAAGGCCGGCCCTGACCGCTATCGCGCCACCGGCTCGGTGGTGCAGTCGGCATACGGGATCAAGCCATACTCCGCGTTCCTCGGGGCGCTGAAAGTACGCGATGCCGTCGACATCGAGGCCGACATCGACCTGTCGGAACTCGCGGAGGCGCCGGCATGACATCCTCCGGCGAACAAGATCCGGGCGCCCGGGCCGCGCCGCTGGAGGATGCGGCGCAGTTGCACTTCAACGGATCGCGAGTGGCGCTCACCACGGACTCCTACGTTGTCTCGCCGCTGTTCTTTCCCGGCGGCAATATCGGCGACCTGGCGGTCAACGGAACGGTCAACGACCTGTCGGTGGCCGGCGCAGTCCCGCTCTACCTCTCCGCTGGCTTCATACTCGAAGAAGGCTTCGAGGTCGATGACCTGCGGCGGATCGTCGCCGCCATGCGGGACGCCGCCGCCGAGGCCGGCGTCCAGGTAGTCACCGGCGACACCAAGGTGGTGGAGAAGGGCAAGGCCGACGGCTGTTACATCAACACCGCCGGGATCGGCCTCATCGAGCATCACGGGACCCTCGGCGTGGCCCGGGCCAGGCCGGGCGACGTGGTGATCGTCTCCGGGCCGATCGGCGATCATGGCATCACGATCATGCTGGCCCGCGGCGAGCTCGACATCGAGGCCGACGTCAGGTCGGACACCGCGCCGCTGAACGGGCTCGTCGCCGACCTGCTCGCGGCAACGCCGGGCGTCCGTGCCATGCGCGACGCCACCCGCGGGGGCGTGGCCACCATCCTGAACGAGGTGGCCACCGACGCCGGCGTCTGCGTTGTCGTCAGCGAGGACGACATCCCGGTCCGCCCGGAGGTGCGCGGCGCCTCCGAGCTGCTCGGGATCGACCCCATGTACGTGGCCTGCGAAGGCCGCCTCGTCGCCATCGTGGACGGCGCCGAGGCAGCCAGCGCGCTCGCCGCAATGCGCGCGCATCCGCTGGGCGCCCAGGCCGCGATCATCGGGCACATCGCCGATGACCCGGCCGGGATCGTCCTGCTCAAGACCGCCTTCGGCGGGACCCGCATTGTCGACCTGCTGGTCGGCGATCCATTGCCGCGCATCTGCTGAGCCAAGGGAGAGCAGAATCGTGCACGAGCTGGCGATTACCGAGGGCGTCATCGACGCCGTCACCGGGCGCCTCCCCGGCGCCCGGATTACCTGCGTGCGGCTGGAAATCGGCGCGCTGTCCGGAGTGGTGGCCGACTCGGTACGGTTCTGCTTCGACCTGGTCACCGAGGGCACCGACCTGCAGGGCGCCCGTCTGGAGATCACCGAGCCGGCCGGCCGCTGCAAGTGCCGGATATGCGGCAGCGAGTTTGAGCCGGACGGCCCGATCCTGCTCTGCCCGTGCGGCAGTCCCGACATCTCGGTCCTCACCGGGCAGGACCTGAAGATCACATCGGTCATGGTGGCCTGAGCATGTGCGCGACGTGCGGCTGCTCAGGGGCCGCCGTGATGCAGCTGCTCCCGGCCAGTCACAACCACCACGGCTCGCACGGGCACGCGGCGGGCCACAGCCACGAGCCCGGTCACGAACATGGTCAAGGCCACGACGACGCGGGCCACATCCACATCCAGGGCCCGGCGGTCAGCGGCCGGACGGTCATCCTGCAGCAGAAGGTGCTGGCCAAGAACGACGAGCTCGCCCAGCGCAGCCGCGAGTGGCTACGGAGCCGGGGCGTGCTCGCCGTTAACCTGATGAGCTCCCCGGGCGCCGGCAAGACCACATTGCTTGAACGCACGGCACGGGAGCTGGCCGGCAAGCTCAGCCTCTCGGTCATCGAGGGTGATCAGGAGACCGCGCTTGACGGGCGGCGTATTCAAGCGGCCGGCGCGGCCGTGGTGCAGATCAACACTGGCGCCGGCTGTCATCTCGACGCTGCCATGGTGGCCGAGGGCCTGCGTGCCCTGGATCCGCCGAGCGGCGCCATCGTGGTGATCGAGAATGTCGGCAACCTGGTCTGCCCGGCCCTGTTCGACCTTGGCGAGGAGGCGAAGGTAGTCATTTCCTCGGTCACCGAGGGAGACGATAAGCCGGTGAAGTACCCGAACATGTTCCGCCAGGCGGACCTGGTCCTCGTCAACAAGATCGACCTGCTGCCCTATGTGGACTTCGATGTTCGGAGCCATGCGGCTGAACTGCGGCGGGTCAGTCCAGGCGCGCTGATGGTGCAGCTGTCGGCCACGACCGGGCAGGGCATCCAGACGTGGTACGACTGGCTGCGCCGCCGCGCCCCGGCACCACACGAGTAGGCGTCGCGAAGTAGCCTCCGGGCCCAGGTCCGGATCGCGCGCGGTTCAACCCGCTGAATGTGGCTTTCAACGGCACCCACCACGCCCAGAGCCACATTGAGCGGGTTGTGGTAGGCGCCCGGCGCGGAAGCGCTAGGACTGAGCTGCCGCCCGGTCCCTGGTGGCGGCGACTACGGCCTGGCCGAAGCTGATCCCGCCGTCGTTGCACGGCACCCAGGAGTGCACCAGGACGCGGAACCCGCGGTCCTCGAGCCCGTTGACCGTCCGGTGCAGCAGCAGCAGGTTCTGGAACACGCCGCCGGACAGCGCCACGGTGGGCAGCCCGTGGCGCTCCCCCAGTAGCAGGCAGGCGGCCTCGATGACCGTGGCGATGCCGTTATGAAACCTGGCCGAGATGACGCCGGCATCGGTGCCCGCCAGCAGGTCCTCGGTGACAGCGCGGATCAGGTCGGCCCCGCTCAACCGCAGCGGCCAGTCCAGTCCGGTCCCGTCCTGCCACCTGCCCGCCTGCCCAGTCCCGGCCTGCTCGATGCCCGCCTGCCCAGTCCCGGCCTGCTCGATGCCCGCCTGGTACGCGCCGCGCTCGGCCGGGTCGGCCAGCTGCTCAAGCTCAATCGCGGCCTGGCCCTCGTAGTTGATCAGGTCCCGCACGCCGAGGATCGCGGCGGCGGCGTCGAACAGCCGGCCCGCGCTGGAGGTGACCGGCGAGTTGAGCCCGCGCCTGGCCATCGAGATCACGTTGTCCCAGCGCCGCTCGTTCCGCCGGGCAACGGCCAGCCCGCCGGGATGGCCGTCCGGATAGGCGGCGTCGAGATAGGCGGCCGCCATCCGCCACGGCTGCCTGATCGCAGCCGCGCCGCCCGGCATCGGCACGCCGGACAGGTGCCCGGCCCGCTCGAATCCGGCCAGGTCGGCGATCAGGAACTCGCCGCCCCAGATCGTGCCGTCGCTGCCGTATCCGGTCCCGTCGAAGGCGACCCCGATGACCGGGCCCTGCTCGCCGTTGTCGGCCAGGCAGGACGCGATGTGCGCATGGTGATGCTGGACGCCGGCCAGTTCCACGCCCGTAAGCCCGGCGGCGTACTTCGTCGACAGGTACTCGGGATGCAGGTCGTGCGCCACCAGCTGCGGCGCGATGTCGAACAGCCGCTTGAAATGCTCGATGCCATCGGTGAACGAGCGCAGGGTCTCAAAGTTCTCCAGGTCACCTATGTGCTGAGAGAGGAACGCGCGGTCCCCCTTGGCCAGGCAGAACGTGTTCTTCAGCTCTGCGCCGCAGGCCAGGACCGGCCGCCGCAGCCGGAACCCGAGCGGGACGGGCTCCGGCACGTAGCCACGGGACCGGCGGATCATCGCCGCCTTGCCGCGGAACGCCCGGACCACCGAGTCATCTGTCCTGACATGAATAGCCCGGTCGTGGGTCAAGAACGCATCCGCGATGCTGCCGAGCCTTGCCACTGCGTCGTCGTCGGCGTAGACGATGGGCTCGTCCGAGGAATTCCCGCTGGTCAGCACGATCGGGCAGGCAGCGAGCCGAACCAGCAGGTGGTGCAGCGGCGTGTAGGGCAGCATTACGCCCAGCTGGCGGTTCCGCGGTGCGACGGCGGCGGCCAGGCCGCCGTCCGACCGCCGCGGCAGCAGCACGATCGGCCGGCGACCGCTGGTCAGCAGCGACTCGGCCGCCTCGTCCACCTCGCACAACTCACGGGCGACGGCGACACTCGCCACCATGATCGCGAAGGGCTTGTCCTCCCGGTGCTTCCGGTCCCGCAGCGCTGCCGCTGCGCTCTCATTGGCCGCGTCTACCGCCAGGTGATAGCCACCCAGGCCCTTGATGGCGAGCACCTGGCCGCGTCGCAGTAGCCCGGCCGTCGCCGCCAGCGGCTCGCCGGGCAGCGGCGCCCCCGCCGCGTCATGCAGCCGCAGCCGCGGCCCGCAGGCCGGGCAGCAGACCGGCTGGGCGTGGAACCTCCGGTCCGCCGGGTCGTTGTACTCCGCCGCGCACTGCGCGCACATGACGAAGCCAGCCATGGTGGTCAGCGGCCGGTCGTAAGGCACGTCACGGACGATCGTGAATCTCGGCCCGCAGTTCGTGCAGTTGATAAACGGGTAGCCGAACCGCCGGTCGGCCGGGTCCGCCAGTTCTCGCAGGCAGTCATCGCAGGCATTCGTGTCGGGCGACACCAGGGTGCTGCGCCGCCCGCCCGATTCGCTTGGCGCAATCGTGAACCCCGACGATCCGTTCAGCCTGAGGTTTTCCGTCGTGACCCGCTCGATGCGGGCCAGCGGTGGCGCATCTTGCTGCAGCGAGAGCAGGAACTCCCTGACTGCCGGGGCGGGGCCCTCCACCTCCGCGAAGACGCCGACGACGTCGTTGCCCACCCACCCGGCCAGCCCGAGCCTGGTGGCCAGCGAGTACACGAACGGGCGGAAACCGACACCCTGCACGATTCCCTCGACCCGGACGAGCGTCCTGACACGCTGGCTCACGCTCCCAGTGTGACGGTGCCCCGGTCGCGCCGGGCGTCAGGGCAGTAATCAGCAGGCCGCGGTCAGCCGCCGCGCGGTCCCGGGCACAGCAGGAAGGGGGTGTTGCTGCCAGCGGGTATCGCCTCGCGGGCGACGATGGCATCGCTGGGGAACTCCGTGCTCGTCCAGTCGATCTGGACATGGTGGGTCCACAGCAGGTACTTGGTCGTCACCCAGAAGCTCGTTACCGCTGTCCAGGAGTTTGCCACCCAGCACCGCGCCGACACCACGGGGATCCGGACATAGATGTACTGCCCTGGGGCAAGGACCACGCCAGCCAGGGTTCCCGATCCCGATCGCCTGCCCGGAATGCCAACCATCGGCGAGTAGGTCACCGGCCCGGCGCTGGCCAGCACAAGGTTCTGCCGCTGCCCAGCCGGCAGGCCGGGTCCCAGCATGCTCACTGATTCGATCGTCACCGGAAACGGGCCGGTGTTTCCCAGGCTCATGATCAGGGCGCCGTGCGCGGGCGCCTGCGGCGGGATGTAGGTCTGCGGCCCGAACGGGCCGAAGGTGTCAATCTGCCTGCTGACGATCTGGCCGGGCAACCCGCCCGAAGCGCCGCCGAAGATCACCGGCTGATAGGTCGCGGCGAGGATCAACCCGATCACGACCGCGGCAACCGCGAGGACGGCGAGCGTCACGATCAGGCTGGCCAGCCATCGGCGTTTGCGATGCGGCGGCGGCGCGAGGGCGGGTTCATCGATCGCAGTGCCGGGCGGGGAAGCGTCACCGACCGTGCCTGTGCTCATGGCCACCATCCAAGGTCGGCCGCCCAGCCGCCACCCGGACAGGTCGAGCGCTGTTCTCATGCTAGTGCCGCAGCAGGCAACGTTTGCCTCGTTGGTGGCGTGACTCCGAGCCGGCGGTAGGTGTCATGCCGGCCGACTGGCGAGCCGCGCGTTCTGGGGCACCTTTCGGTGCGTACCGAACCCAAGCAGATCGATGCCGATTCGGGCGCGGGTTGCAGTGGCGTCGTCAGGTCCGTGACACCCGGAGTCCGTGCCCGGCACCGCAATTCGAGGGCGGACGCTCGACGCGCCCTTCCAATGGGAGTCGCAGCCTCAACATACGGCTGCACATATATATGCCAGAGCGTATGCTCGGCTCCGTGCCAGCAGAAATCGCGGTCCTCGAAGTGATCGCTGAACCGACACGGCGACGGATCCTTGACGCCGTCCGGGACGGCGAGCGGTCGGTCGGTGAGCTGGTCGAGAAGGTCGGGATGCATCAGCCAGGTGTGTCTCGTCACCTCAAGGTGTTGCGCGACGCCGGGCTGGTGGAGGTCCGGCAGGATGCTCAGCGGCGGCTGTACCGACTCCGTCCAGAACCGCTGATGGAGCTCGACGCGTGGCTGGAGCCGTATCGAGCGGAGTGGACGGCGCGGCTTGATTCGCTCGAGCAGCACCTGCGACGCACCGCCGAACCGATCCGCCCAAGTTCAAAGGAACACCAATGAGCGACTTCCCGGCTGCCTCCTACGATGGCGCGTTGGAGCGCACCGCCGACGGCGGCGTCATCCGATTCGAACGCCACCTCCCCTACCCGATCCGCGACGTCTGGGATGCGATCACGAATCCGGCGCGGCTGGCGGAATGGTTGCTGCCGTTCGACGCCGACGTCACGGTCGACCTCCAAGAGGGCGGCCAGATGGTGTTTGCCGCCCGTGGTGATGAACCGGTGACGATGACGTGCACGATCCTTCGCGTCGAGCCGCCGATGCTTCTCGAGCACACCCACGCCGACGCCGCCTCATACCTGCGTTGGGAACTCGAGCCCGTGGACACCGGCTGCGTGTTGCGGCTCAGCCACTTCGTGACCGACACCGCCGGCGCGATCGACAACTGCTACGTCGTCGGGCTGCACGCCTCGCTCGCGCGGCTTGCACCCTGCCTTGCTGGTCGTCCTGTCGCGTGGGATTGGGATGGCTTCGCTGAAGCGCAGGCGCACTACGCCAGCATCGGCCTCGCACCGCCGGTAAACGCTCCGTGACGACGGCCGAGGGTTCGTAGCGCACACCGAGGAAGGACCAAGGAATGTCTCAGCTGCCAGGAGGAACGATGAGCAAGCTCAGATGTCACATCTCGATCTCGCTGGACGGGTTCGTCGCCGGCCCGAACCAGAGCGCGGAGAACCCGCTCGGCGAGGGCGGCGAGCGGCTCCACGACTGGGTGGTTCCGCTGGCCGCCTGGCGCCAATCCCACGGCCACCAGGGTGGCGAGGTGAACGAGAGCGCACGGATAGTCGAGGAATCGCGCGAGAACATCGGAGCTGGGGT
>DATGVY010000667.1:0-7129 GCA_035299845.1 Streptosporangiaceae bacterium | reverse complement strand
CAGCGGCAGCTCGAGCATTTCGCCAGCGACTACCGCGTCATCATTCCCGATCTCCGCGGACACGGCGGATCCGAGAAGGTCCTGCACGGGCACACGGTGCCGCAGTACGCCGCCGACCTGCAGGCCATCCTGGCCGTGCTGTCGGTCACCCGGCCGGTACTTGTGGGCTGGTCCATGGGCGCCATGGTCGCCTATGAGTTCCTCAGGCAATTCGGCCGGGACAGCGTCGCCGGCATCGTCATCGTGGACCAGCCACCTACGGACTTCGCCTGGGACGGCTACGAGTTCGGCGTCATTACCCTGGACGCTCTGCGGGAGATGAACGAGCAGCTGCAGCTTGATCAGCCAGCGCTTGTCGGCGAGTTCACCCGGCTCATGCTGCATGAGCCGGACGAGGCGACGCTGGCCTGGATGGCAGCGGAGATCCTGCGGGTGCCTCCGGTCATCGCGAGCGCCATCCTGGTCGACCAGACGCTGCGCGACTACCGGGAATTCCTCCCGCAGATCGATGTTCCTGCCCTGGTGCTGTTCGGCACGGACGACAAGCTCACCAGCCCGCGGGCCGGTGAGTACATCGCTGCCCGGATCCGGGGCGCGCGCCTGCAGACGTTCGCGCACTCCAGCCATTGCCCGTTCTGGGAGGAGAGCGGCCTGTTCAACGAGGCAGTCGCCGGGTTCGCCGCCGGGCTGAGCTAGGCCCACTCGAAGAGGAGAGCGGCCTGTTCAGCCAGGCAGTCGCCGGGTTCGCCGCCGGGCTGAGCTAGGCCGCTGAGCTAGGCCCACTCGAAATAGCTGCGGAACTCCCAGTCGGTTACCTCGTCCGGCGAGACGCCGGGATTTTCGCCGAGCCAGGTCAGGTACGCCGTTGACTCGTCCAGCTTCATCGCGCTGAAATGGTCGATGAACGCCTGCCCGAGCAGATCCTTGGCCACGGGCGATGAGCGCAGCGTTTCCACGCTGTCGGCCAGCGTTCGCGGCAGCATCTCGTAGCCGCCCGCAGCGACCGGGTCGCCCACGGCTTGCGGCGGCGGCTCCAGCCGGTCGCGGACGCCGCGCGCCGCCCCGAACAGGATTGCGGCCAGCGCCAGGTAGGGATTCACATCCGGGCCAGCAGCCCGGTGCTCGAACCGGGTGTACCTGGCCGGATCCGTGCCGTGGACGACCCTGATCGCCGCCCCGTGGTTGTCCAGGCCCCAGGATGCGTCCTCCGGGTTCCAGGACAGCCGGTCCATCCGCCGGAACGAGTTGACCCACGGGCGGAACATCAGGTGGAAGTCGGCCATGGTCGCCAGGATCCCGGCTGCCGCATGGCGGGCAAGCTCGGACAGCCCTCCGCGCTCGGGATCCCAGAAGGCGTTCCTGCCGTCCCGGCACAGGGACACGTTCACGTGGCAGCCGCTGTGCGCGTCGGCGGTACCGGTATGCAGCACCGGCATCCAGGTCGTCACGAGCCCGTGCTCTGCCGCGACCTGGCGCAGGTAGGTCTTGGCTCGCACGGCCCAGTCCGCGGCTGTCAGCGGATCGGCGGGGGCGCAGGTGAACTCGTACTGGCCGCGCCCATACTCCGAGTGGAACGCCTCCACGTCGATCCCGACGGACTCCATCCTGGTCAGGAAGTCGGTCGCGAGCGGCGTGAAGGAGGGATAGTTCGTCAGCGTGTAGCAGTGCAGGTTGCGGCCGAGGCATTTCAGCTCGCGGTACCGGCCCGCTCTGAGCAGCTCGTCATCTGACTGGTAGATGTAGAGTTCCCACTCCAGCGCCGCCTTCGCGGTGAGGCCAAGCGCCGCAAGCTCGGCAACCGCCCGGCGCAGGATGTGCCGGACGTCCATGTCGCACGGCGATCCGTCGTCCATCACGAAGTCACACAGCACAGCCGCGGTATCCGGCCGCCACGGCCATTGCACGACGGTGTCCAGGTCGGGAACCGCCGATATCTTCGGGAACCCGTTGCCGACGTCGCTCCACGGCGAGATCGTGATCTCCTCGCCGCCCCGAAACGACATGACCAGGCTGCTCACGCCGGTACCGGCCGGCGCCAGCCCCTTGTGCATGCTGGCCACCTTGCCGCGGACGGTGCCGTTGATATCGGGCATCTCCATCTGGATGACCCGGACGCCCTGCTCGCGGAGTCGCTCGCCGAGCAGCCTGGCCTGCTCCGAGCGCCGCTGGCGCTTCTCGTCCTGGGCCATCTCAATCCCCTCGGCGGCCGGGAACGTCGGCTGGCGGCATGACGTGGCTCCGGCCGGATCAGCCCTTCGTTGCCACCTGAGCTACGTCAGCGTCGTCGATGAACACCCTGGCGGTGTCGCGGATCCGGTCCGGGTGCCGCACCGAGAAGTAGATCATCAGCACGACTCCGATGCCGTACCAGATGCCGATAACGAGGCCGGACAGGCTCAGCGGATAGGACAGCTGACCGACAAACTTGAACAGCTTAACCCCGAGGTCGGCAAAGAAACCGGGCACGAACAGCACGATGCCGAGGACCGGGAAGAGCAGGTGCTTGATCACATTGAACTCGCTGCGCCGCTCGCGCCAGAAGTAGGCGATGCAGGCCAGGTTGACGGCAATGTAGATCGGCAGGATCGCACCGGTGATGATCGTCCCGAGCAGGGCGAACGCGGTCGTCGGGCTGTACTGCTCGCCCAGCCAGACGGCGAGTATCAGCCCGATTCCGAAAGTGGCGAAGACGGCTATGTGCGGCGACTTCCAGCGCCGCTGAGTGCGCCCGAAGACCCGTGGTATGACCCTGATCCGGCCCATTGCCCAGATGCAGCGCGTCGCCGCGCATGAGCCGCCGTTGGCGCACGCAGCGCTTGAATTCAGGAACGCGATGAACAGGGCGACCCAGCCCGTGCCCCAGACCGCGGTGGCCATCAGGTTCCACGGGTTGCCGCCGCCGGCGGTGTAGAAGCTCACGAACCTCCCGGCGCCGAAGTACACCGTTGCCGCGTAAGTGGTCAGAACGTAGAAGAGGCCGACGATCAGGCAGGAGCCCACAACGGCCCTTGAGACGTTGCGCTTCGGGTCCCTGGTTTCCTCGGCAAGCGGCGCTGCCGCGTCGAAGCCGATGAAGGCGAGGACGCCATACACCGATCCGGCGATGATCCCGGACAGCCCCTTGAATCCGGGCACCGTCGCAAAGTGCGTCGTGAATACGCTGAGCGTATTGCGCGATCCCGCGTTCACGATCAGGGTCAGGGACAGCGCCAGCATCACGAGGATCTCGAACGACCCAAGGATGATTCCGAAGCGGGTACTCACCTGAATGCCGAAGTAGTTCAGCGAGCCGACGAGAAGCACGCTGAAGACCGTCCCGACCACCCACCAGACATTGAAGGAAAGGCCGAAATGGGCTTGCAGCGTGCTGCCGAGAATGCTGCCGAACAGGACGGTGACAAGCGGGACGATGAGCGGATAGGCGAAGTCAAAGCCCCAGCCGGCCAGGAAGCCCACCTTGCTGCCGAGCCCGCGCGCGATGTAGGTATACATGCCTCCGGCGGTGGGCAGGTGCTTGGCGAGCTGCCCGATGGACAGCGCGGTGAACAAGCAGCCGGCCAGCGCGATGATCACGCCGTCGACCAGTGCCCCGCCCGCGAAGAGCGCGCCCACGGTGATGGAGAAGGCAGCTCCGGCGGCCGGTGCCATTGTGGTGACCGACGTGAAGATCACATCGGGCAGCCCGACGGCGTTACGGCGAAGTGTGTCGGCTGGGTGATCGGCGACCTGTTCGGCAGTCATTTCCCCCACTCACCCCTTACGGAGACGCGATGAGCCGCACTGGCTCGGGGCTAGGTCTATTTGCCGGACCTTTGGGCCGTGAGCATAGGTACCGCGACAGAGCGGTGTCAAGAGCAAGACGGCAGGCAATTGGTCATCCGGTCAGCTGGACACGTTATCGGGGCGCTGGCGCGGTGCCAGCGATCCTGAGCAGGTCGGTCCGGGTGAGCTCGATATGCGCAGTGACGTAACGCTCCGCGGCATCGGGATCACCGTCCCTTATCGCGGCCAGGATCTGGCCGTGATGCAGCTGAGCGGTGCGGAAGACGTTGTCAGCGACCTTGTCGACGGCCATCCAGAGCGCCGCCCGCGCGTCCTCGATCGCGCGTTCCATCCACTGGTTCTTGGCCGCCTGGGCGATTCCCTGATGGAAGGCGGAATCCGCCGCCCTGAATCGCCGGGTCTCCCGGCCGGCCGCCATGGTCTGGTAGGCCGCGTCCAGCACGCTGAGATCGGCGGCCGTCCTGCGCACGGCAGCCAGCCTGGCTGCCCGGCACTCCACTGCCAGCCGGAAGTCGATCACCTGCTCGATCTCGGGCAGGTTACTGCGGATCGTCTCGGCGAGCCGCTCCTCCGTCCTGGCCCGGTCAAGCACCACGATGCCGCCCGTCGCCCCGCGCCGGGTCTCCACGTACCCTTCGCCCTCCAGCACGCGGATCGCCTCGCGCACGCTGGCCCGCGAGACGCCGAGCTGCTTGGAGAGCTCGCGTTCCGGCGGGAGCTTGTCGCCCGGGATGAACGTGCCGATATGAATCGCGCGCCGGAGCTGATCGACGATCAGCCCGTACACCGGGGAGTGCGCAACCCGCTCGATGCCGGTCGGTCGAGGGCTTGGCGCCACGCCGGACATGCGCTCATGGTCTCACATCAGCTGGACGCAGCCGGGCTGGGATCCTGGCCGCGCGCCCGGCCCGGCAGGCACGGGGCGGCATAGCCGCTCTTTACCGGCATGGTCGAATGGACTATTGTTCAGGCCAAACTCAGGCGGGAGGTGGCCGGTGACCACTGTGGCGCTCGTGACCGGCGGTACCGGCGGCATCGGGCGGGCAATCTGCGCCCGCCTGGCCGCATCGGGCCACGCCGTCGTGGCCGGGGACGTCAGCGTCGCTGGCGTTCCCGGCGGACACGATCTCGCCCGGCCCGCCGCCGGGGAGATCATGGACTGGCCCATGGACGTCACGGACGACGACAGCGTCGCCAGGGCCGTCACCGCCGCGGCGGCCGGCCGGGCGCTTGCCGCCGTGGTGAACTGCGCGGGCATTCTGCGCGAGGCACGCAGCGATAATCTGCGGCCGGAGGCGGCCGAGCGGATGTGGGCCGTCAACGTGATGGGCACCGGGCGGGTCACCCGGGCAAGCCTGGCACACATGACGGCGGGCGGCTCTATCGTGCACATCGGCAGCATCGCTGGAGCGGTCGGCAGGTTCGCCGGAACCGGCATGTACTCGGCCACCAAGGCGGCCCTGGCCGGCCTCACCAGGGTGCAGGCCTGCGAGCTGGCCGCGCGCGGCATCCGGGTGAACCTGATTGCGCCTGGCTTCATCGGCGTGGCGATGGCACCCGAGTGGGAGCGCATGTCCGGCGGCGAGGCTGCGCTGGCGGCCCAGGTGCCGCTCGGCCGCCTCGGCCGGGCGGAGGAGATCGCTGAGGTCGTCGAGTTCCTGGTATCGCCCCGTTCCTCATATGTCACAGGAGCGGTGATCGCTGTCGACGGGGGAAGCTCCGCATGGTGACGGCGGCCGATCGGGAGCGGGCGAATCAGGCAGCGTTTGACCGCATGTGCAGCTCGGAGCCGGTGCTGACCGAGGTGGCCGCCGCGCGGGACGTCGTGCCTGGCATGACTGCCCGGACGATACTGACGTCCGGGCCTGCCATGGCGTTCTCGGGCTACACGGGCGGCCAGCGGGCTGCGCTGATCTACGCGGCATTGTACGAAGGGCTGGCCGACAGCCCGGCCGACGCTGAGCAGCAGATGACGCGAGGGGACATCGTCATCGGCGCCTGCCACGACCACGGCTGCGTCGGCTCGGTCGCTGGCGTCTATACCGCGTCCATGCCGGTGTTCGTAGTGCGCAACGAACCGCACGGCACCGTTGGCTATTGCAACTTCTACGAGGGCGAGTCGCCCAGGCGGCTCAACTACGGCAGCTACGACGACCAGGTGCGCGACCAGCTCCGGCATATCGAGCGGGTGATCGCCCCGACCATCGCGGCGGCCGTCCGCCAGGCGGGAGCGATCCCGCTTAAGCCGATCATGCGCCGCGCCCTGCACATGGGCGACGAGCTGCACAGCCGCAACACCGCGGCCACGCTGCTGTTCGGCAGGGAGCTCTTCCCGCACCTGCTCGACCTCGCGGGCACGCGGCGGGACGCCGTGCGGGACACCCTTGCCTACCTGACCGCGAGCGACTACTTCTTCCTGCGCCTGTCGATGGCCAGCGCTAAGGCCGTCGCGGACGCGGCCAGCGGCATCGACGCCAGTAGCGTCGTTACCGCGATGAGCCTGACCTGCCGCGGCGTGTCGATCAGGGTCAGCGGCCTTGGTGATCAATGGTTCGACGGCCCGTTTCCTGACGTGCAAGCCCGGCTCTTCGACGGCTTCACCGCCGCCGATATCGAATGGATCGGCGGGGAGAGCCTGATCAACGAGACTGTCGGGCTCGGCGGATTCGCCCAGGCCGCCGCCTTCCCGCTGCAGAACTACCAGGGCGGCACGCCAGCAGCCATGATCGAGATGAATCTCGCGATGTACGAGATCACGGTCGGGGAAAACACCGACTACAAGATCCCGTACCTGCGATACCGGGGCACTCCTACCGCGATCGACGTGATGAAGGTCGTCGAGACCGGCATCACGCCTGTCCTCGACGCCGGGCTGGCCGGGCGCGGCGGCGGCCAGATCGGCGCTGGCATCGTGCGGGCCCCGATTGACTGCTTCCAGCGCGCCGCCGAGGCGTACGCGGAGCGCTACGGCGCGGCGGCCCGGCTTCGTTCTTGACCTCATAAGCCAAAGGTCCGACAATCGAACCATGAGGGACCGGCAGCAGCTCGACACGTTGCTGGCCTCGCTGATCGAGGCCGGCCGGCCATCCAGCATGTCCCTACCGCGGCCAGCAGGCTTGCGGAACTTCACCGAGCTGGTGCAGTGGCTATCCGGCCCGGCCGCCGACCCCGCCGGGGAGGACCTGTCGATCGCCGGCCCGGCCGGGCCGTCGCGGCTGCGCGTCTACCGGCCGGCTTCCGACTCCGGCTCCGGCTCGGGCGCGAGTTCCGGCTCTGGCGTGGGCTTTGGCGCGGGCGCGGGCTCTGGCTCTGGCGCCGGCGCGGGCTCTGGCTCTGGCGCGGGCTC
>DATGVY010000666.1:0-11308 GCA_035299845.1 Streptosporangiaceae bacterium | reverse complement strand
CTGGTGACGCTGGGCTGCGCGCGCCATGAGGTCGGCTCGGAGGAACTCGCCGCACGGCTTTGCACTGGCTCGGAGGGGGTGGATCTGGTGGCGGAGGCCATCGGCACGACGGCGTCCCAGCCCCCGGCGCCGGCAGGAATGCGTTGAGCTGGCCCGGCGCGAGCGCTGCGGGGGAAGAAGGCCGCGTCGATGGCAGCGCCATCGCGCCGCCCGGGCTGGTGAATGTAGCCAACGCGCTGACCGTGCTCCGGCTGGGGCTGGTCCCGGTCTTCGTCTCCCTCCTGGTGGAGGGCGGGGCCGACTGGCGGATCGCCGCCTTCGTGACGTTCGGCGTTGCCTCGCTGACCGACCTGCTGGACGGCGAACTGGCCCGCAGACGCGGGCTGATCACCGATTTCGGCAAGATCGCTGATCCCATCGCGGACAAGGCGCTGACCGGATCCGCCCTGGTGACGCTGTCCGCCCTGGGCGAACTGTCGTGGTGGATCACGTCCGTGATCTTGTTCCGCGAGCTCGCCGTGACGGGCCTGCGGTTCTGGGTCATCCGGCGCGGGGTCATCCCGGCCAGCCGCGGCGGCAAGGCCAAGACGCTGCTGCAGGTGATCGCGATCGGGCTCTACATCCTGCCCGGGCCGTCCGGTGTCGCGCGCGGCCTGGTGATGGCGGTGGCGGTGGCGGTGACCCTGGTGACCGGTGCCGACTACGCTGCCAGGGCCGTACGGCTGCGCCGCGCGGTGCCGCCCGGCAGGCAGCCGCATGGTGCCGGAGAGGAGTCATGACCGGGCGCGCGGCCGCCGGGCCGGCTGCCGGTGAGCGTGCGGCTGCGGCCGGGCCGGCCGTCAGCGAACGCGCGCTCGCCGCGGAGATCATCGGCCTGCTGACCGAGCGCGGGCAGAGCGCGGCCGTTGCTGAATCGCTCACCGGCGGGCTGCTCGCCGCCGCGCTCACCAGCATCCCCGGTGCATCGGCCGCCTTCCGCGGCGGGGTCGTCGCCTACGCAACGGACCTGAAGGACACGGTGCTCGGCGTGCCTGCGGGCCTGCTGGGAAGGCACGGTGCCGTGCACCCCGATGTCGCCGCCGCGATGGCCGCCGGCGTCCGCCGCCTGATGGGGGCGACGGTCGGCGCGGCCACCACGGGCGTGGCCGGACCCGATCCGGCCGATGGCCAGCCGGTCGGAACCGTCTACATCGCGGTCATCACCGGGCCGGGTGCTGCCGAGCCTGGTGCCGGCGGGCCGCAGCTGGCCGGCACTCGCCCTGGCGGTCCCTGCACCGCCGTGCGGCCGCTGGCGCTGACTGGCTCCAGAGACGAGATCCGGCGGGCGACCGTAACGCAGTGCCTGCGGCTGCTGCTGGACAGGCTCCGGGAAGAGAGTGGGTGATTACAGCGTTACGGCTGAGAACACGCCCGTATACAGACTCCCGTACCGTCCGTGAGGACAGGTACGGTGGAGATGTCAGCGACCGGCCTCGGAAGGGAGAGCGGCGATGGTCCTGCTTCGTCACTTGCTCGGTGACGCGCTGCGTCGGCTCCGTCTGCGGCAAGGCCGCACCCTCCGCGAGGTCTCGGCCTCCGCGCGGGTGTCCCTTGGCTACCTTTCCGAAGTCGAGCGCGGCCAGAAGGAAGCGTCCTCGGAGCTGCTCGGCTCGATCTGCTCTGCGCTGGGGACGCCGCTGTCGCAGGTTCTGCGGGAAGTGTCCGACAACTTTGCGCTGGCCGAGCTGCAGAACGAGCCAGTGCTGACCGGAGTCAGGCAGCCCGGGCCGTTGGCCGGCGGTCCGGACGCGCCCGTCGCGCCGGCCGGCCCAGGAACTGGCTCAGCCGCCGCTCAGGTGCGGCTCGCTGCCGGCGGGCGCCAGCTTGCGGTCCGGGAGAGATCCGCGATGGGCGGGCCGGTGCCGGGCCGGACAATCGGCGGGCCGGCCCGCGGCCCGCTGCCTGCGCGCGCGGGCCAGCGCCTCGGTGCTCCGCAGGCCCAGGCGATCGACGCGGTTTCGCTGCAGGGCGGCGCGGCGCTGCCGGGCGGCGCGGCATTCGATCAGCTGACCTGGCGTGCGCCGGACATCACCGACATGGTGCCGGTCTGAGGTACCTGGCCGGCTGTCCGTCGCCGGGTATGCTTGCCGCCGCGGCCGGGCCCTGGCCTGGCCATCCAGGCTGTTGCTGAGCTAGCTGTGCGGGCCGGCCGGGCCAGCCGGTTCGCGTCAGGCCCAGGCCCGGGGATCGTCGGCGAGCTTGCGGACACTGTCCGGCAGCACGCCGGAAACGACATGCTCGAGCGTGACGTCTTCCAGGATCGCCCGCTCGTTGGCCCGCAGCGCGATCCAGACGGTCTGCAGCGGCTCGGCCGCCCCTATGTAGCCCAGGTTCTCCGGGCGCTCGCCGCGCACGCCAAGCAGCGGTCCGTCGATCGCCCGGATGATGTCGGCCAGCGAGATCTCGCCGGCCGGGCGGGCCAGCCAGAATCCGCCCTCCGGTCCGCGCCTGCTCCGGACCAGGCCACTGCGGCCTAGCTGGGTCAAGATCGCCTCAAGGAACTTCCCGGGAATGTGCTGGGTCTTGGCCAGCTGATCAGCCGTGACATGACTGCTCTGGGCGGCGGCCAGCTCGATGGCTGCGCGCAGGGCGTAGTCGGCGCGTGCGGACAAACGCATGTCCAGCATTATGCAGCCAAACGGCGCCCGGCTGCTGACCGGCGCACGGAAGATGGTCCTTCCGGCTCAGCGCCGGCCTGGTCGCGGCCGATCAGGGCTATATGATCCGGCCATGTCCGGGAGCTACCTGATGTCGCGCAAATGGTCGATGACGGACCGGTTTACGATCTCCGACGACGCGGGGGCGCCGCGATTCGAGGTCCAGGGCAGATTCGGGTTCACGAAGAGACTGTCCTTCCGCGATACCTCCGGCGCGGAAGTCGCGGTGATCACGCAGCGCCCGTTCTCATCGGCGTATGAGATCCAGGCTGGCGGCGGGGTAAGCACGGTACGGCATCGCGGCTTGTTCGGCCAGCGCTTTGAGATCGACTCGCCCGGCGGGCTGCTTGAGGCCCGCGGAAACTTCACCGGGCGGAATTATGCTGTTACCCGCGGCGGCGCGACGGTGGCGACCGTGTCGCAGCAGCGGACGCTGCGAGAGCGGTTCGCCATCGAGGTGGCCGACGGCGAGGATGCAGTGCTGATGCTCGCCGTGGTGCTGGTGATCGAGACCATCAGGGACACCCGCCGGCGGGCCGCCGGGGCCGCCGGGGCCGCACCGGGCGGGGTGTAGCCGTTGCCCCCGGTCGGCGGAAGCAGCTGGGCAGCTTGATGGAGCAGTCCGCGCTCGTGCTCGACGGGACGTCGCTGACCTGTAGCGATGTAGCCACGGCCGCACGCGGCTCAGTGCAGGTTGCAGTCAGCGAAGAGGGCAGGCAGCGGGCCAGGGCGGCGGCCCAGGTCGCCGCGTACGCCACCGCGCGGCGGGAGGTGTACGGCCGCACCACGGGCGTGGGCGCGAATCGCGGGCTGGCGGTCGGCAGCGGCGACGTCGCGGTGCACGGCCTGCGGCTGGTGCGCAGCCACGCCGGCGGCGGCGGGCCGCTGATCGCGGCCGAGCTGAGCCGGGCAATGCTCGTCGTGCGGGCCAACCAGATCGCGGCCGGCGGTTCCGGGGTAGATCCCGGCGTGCTTGACGCCCTGACCGACGCCGTCAACCGTGGCCTCTGGGTGCCGGTCCCGGTATGGGGGGCGATTGGCACCGGGGATCTCACCGCGCTGGCCATGACCGCGCTGTGCCTGCTCGGCGAGCGGGAATGGGTGCCGAAGCCAGCCCGGCCACCGTATTTCTCGCTGGCGTCCCCCGATGCCCTGGCGTTCATCTCCAGCAACGCGGCGACGATCGGCGAAGCAGCACTGGCCTGCAGCGACATCGCAGAGCTCGTACAGGCCGCTATTCTCGTGGCGGCGTTCTCTCATCTGGCCGTCGACGCCTCACTTGAGCCTTACGCCGCGCCGGTGCATGCCGCACGGCCCCATCCGGGCCAGCAGGCGGTGGCCGCGGCGATGCGCGGGCTGCTGGCCGGTCACGCCGGGCCAGCGCCGCGGGTCCAGGATCCCTACGGATACCGGGCGCTGCCGCAGGTTCACGGGCCGGCCGTCGACGCGGTCGGCCACGCCGAGCAGATCGTGACCAGCGAGCTCAACGCGGCCGCGGAGAATCCGCTGATCGACGTGGCCGGGCAGGCGGTATGGCACAACGGGAACTTCCACACCGCCTACATCGGCCTGGCGCTTGACGCGGTCCGCGCGGCCCTCTTCCAGACCTCGGCGCTGTCGGCTGCCCGGCTGGGCACTCTGGTCGAGCCCGCTTTCACCACGCTGGCGCCCTTCCTGGCCACCGACCCGCCGCCAAGCTCCGGCATCATGACCCTGGAGTATGTCGCCCAGTCGGCGATCGCCGACATCAGGCGACAGGCCGCCCCGGCCGCGATGAGCAGCGCTGTCCTCTCCCGCGGAGTCGAGGAGCACGCCGGGTTCTCCACCCAGTCGGCGCGTGCCACCACTGACGTCGTCGCGGCCTACCGGATGGTGCTGGCATGCGAGCTTGTCGCCGCGGTCCGCGCGCTGCGACTGCGCGGGATCCGGCCGGCCGGCGCCATGCTGGCTGACGCATTCGAGCTGGCGGCCGGGGCGCTCCCGGCGGATACCAGTGACCGGCCGCTCGACGGGGACCTGGGCGTGGCGCAGCGGCTGCTGCGCCGCCTGGCCGTGCTCGTGCCCGGATCGTGAGCGCGGCCCGGCCGGCCGCGGTCGCCGCATCGGCGTGGCTCGCCCGGCCGATCATGACAAACGCCAGCACGCAGCAGACGTCGAGCAGGATCAGCGCGCGTCTCACGGCAGCAGGATCAGCTTGCCGGTCGTGCCGCGGCTGGCCAGGTCCTGGTGCGCGTGAGCGGCCTCGGCCAGCGGGTAGCTGCCGCCGGTCCGCACGCTGAGCCGGCCCTGCGCGATCCAGCCGAACAGGTCACCGGCCCTGGCCAGCAGTTCGCCGCGGCTGGCCAGGTAGCTGCCGAGCGTGGGGCGGGTGATAAACAGCGACCCGCCGGCGGCAAGCCGCTGCAGCTCGAAGGGCGGCACGGGCCCGCTGGCCGCGCCGTAGAGCACCATGCAGCCGCGCGGGCGCAGCGCAGCCAGGCTGCTGTCGAAGGTCGCCTGGCCGACGCCGTCGTACACCGCGGCCGCGCCGGCGCCGTCAGTTAGCTGCCGGGTGACCGCGGCGAAGTCACCGTAACCGGCCAGGTGATCCGCTCCCGCCTGCTGCGCCAGGACGGCCTTCGCGGCCGTTGAGGTGGTGGCGATCACGATCCCGCCGCGCATCTTGATCATCTGCGTCAGCAGCAGGCCGACCCCGCCGGCGGCCGCGTGCACGACCACGGGGTCGCCGTCGCCGACCGGGAACGTGTCGTTCGAAAGGTAGTGCGCGGTCATGCCCTGCAGCAGCACGGCGCCCGCGACCTGCAGGCCGATGCCCTCGGGTACGAGCAGGGCGCTGTCTGCCGGAAGCACGGCCTGCTCAGCGTAGCTGCCCGGCACGCCGGTCCAGGCCACCCGGTCGCCGGCCGCGAAGCCGGACACACCGGGCCCCACGGCCGCGACGGTTCCCGCGCCCTCCACGCCAGGGACGTAGGGCAGCTCGGGCGCATAAGGCGGGTTGCCCTGCCGCTGGTAGATGTCCATGAAGTTGACGCCGGCAGCGGTCACGTCGACCAGCAGCTGGCCGGCGCCCGGCTGCGGGTCCGGCAGCTCGGCCGGCTCGAGCACCTCAGGCCCGCCGGTCCCGCGCACCACTATCGCTCGCATGCCCTCATCCTGCCGTGCTCAGTTAGGGGGCCGGGGTGGCGGCGAGCTGCCGGGCGTACCAGTCCGGCTCGTCAGTCGTCGCCCGAAGGCGTGTTCGGCTCTCTTCGTCCGGTTCCAGGCGTCCCAGACTTCTCGGCACCCATCGTGATGTCTCTTCGATGGTGGCGTCGACCAAGACATCGACCGGGTGGGTCCAGCCTTGGGACAGGTGCTCCTCCAGGGTGCGCAGTGCGTCGAGCTCTTGTGGTGGCGTGAACGTATCCAGCCAGGCCTCGATCGCGACGATCCGGTGTCAGCTCCGCAGGCGCAGGCCGCGCGGGGTTGCCCGGAACCCGGCTGCCTCCAGCGCCTGGGCCAGCGGGGAGTCGTACACCGTGGCGCCGTCGGCGCGCTCGACCGTCAGCCTGCCAAGCGCGCCCGCGCGCACGGCCTCGGCCAGGGCGGCCGCCGCCGGACCGAGCGCAGCCGGATCGCTGGTCCAGGACAGCAGCGTCCGGCCGCCGCGCTCGACGTACAGCACCAGCCGCCCGCCGGCCAGGACGACGAGCGCGCCTGCCTTACGTCCGGGCCGGTGGCTGCCTGGCGTCTCATCGGGCCGCGCGGGCCAGGGCAGCGCCGCGCCGTAGGCGCTGGCCGGGTCGGTGGCGGCCAGCACCACAACGAGCTCGCTCGCCGCTTCGTCGTTCCCGGCGGGCGGCTCCGCGAGCGCGCGCATCCGGTCCACCGCGCCCGGCAGCGCGAACTGGGCGGCGCCCAGGCCCTCCACGAAGTAGCCGCGCCTGCAGTGCCCCGCTTCTTCCATTGCGCGCAGCACCGGGTACAGCGCGCCGAACCCGCCCGGCACCCGCTCTGCCGTCGCGGCGCCCCTGATCACGATGCCGTGCCGGTCGAGCATCGTACGGGCGAGGGCGTGCAGCCGGCGGGTCGGATCCGGCTCGCCAGGCGGCAGCAATGACCAGCGTCCGCTGACCGTCGGCGGGCCACTTCGGGACGGGACTGCTCCGCGAGTCAGCCCAGGCCGGCGAAGCGCCATCCGCCCGGGCCCGCCAGCTGCGCGGATGCTGCCGTACGCGGGCGCGCCGCCTCTTCCGCTGGCAACGGGCCGGGCGGCCGGGGGTCGCCCGGCGCCCAGCATGCTGCGCAGCGGCGCCAGCGTGTCGTTGGTTAGCCGGCCGGCCCAGACTAGGTCCCAGATCGCGGTCGCGACCACCTGATCGCCGGTCCGGCCAGCGGGAACGCGCGGCTGCGGCGCGCCAGTAGTGCCTGCGCCGCCCGGTGGTCCTGCGCCGTTGGCCGGGCGGGCGCCGTCCGGGTACTGCTGGCCGGCCGGTGCGGTCACGCGATCGGTCAGCGTGCGGAAGAACAGCGCGCCGCCGCCGCTCAGCGCATCAACGATCGCCTGGTGCAGCGGCGTCATCGTGATCTCGCCCGGTACCGGGAACAGCAGCGGTGCCGCTCCGGCCGGCGACAGGACGAGCCAGCCATCGCCGCCGGGCAGGGCGCCGGCGCCCGACCAGACGACCTCGCCAGCGGCGGTCAGCTCGTCCAGCATCGCCGTCTCGTAGCCGGGCACCCGGCCGGGCAGCACGAGGGTCTCCAGCGCCGAGGCGGGCACTGCCGTGCCGGCTAGCTGCTCGATGACGTCGTAGACGGCATCGGGACCCGGCCGCCGCGCCCGCCGCCCGCCCGGCCGGCCACCTCCGGCAGCGGGATGACCTGCGTTCTGCCAGGCTGGCAGGAACGCGGCCAGCACCTGCGGCGGCACGGGCTCGGCCTCCTTGCGTAGCTTGGCCAGGCCGCGCCTGCGCAGCAGCCGCAGCACCCCGGCATCGCACCATTCGGTGCCGCGCCCGCCGGGCAGGAACTCGCCCTCGGTAACCCGCCCTTCGGCGGCCAGCCGACGCAGCGCGCCCGTCACGACGGCGACGCCGAGCCCGTAGCGGCTTGCCGCGGCCGCGGCGGTGAACGGGCCATGCGTCCGTGCATACCTGGCGACCAGGTCACCTAGCGGGTCGGCGACTGGCTCGGTGAACGCGCCGGGCACGCCGGGAGGCAGCGGGACGCCGAGCGCGTCCCTCAGCCGCCCCGCATCCTCGACCGCCGCCCAGCTGGCCTGGCCGGCGATCCGCACCTCGAGGATGCGCCGCTGAGCAGCCAGGTCGGCCAGCCAGCCGCCGGCAGCGCTGGAATCGGTGCAGCGCTCAGCCGTCTCCCGCGCGGAAAGCGGCCCGATGTCCCTGATCATGTCCGCGACACCCTCCACGTCGCGGCTTGCCCTCTCCGCCGAGAGTCGCTGGAGTCTCCGTTCAGAATCCTGCACGATCAGCGGGTCGAGCAGTTCCCTCATGTCGGCCTGGCCGAGCAGCTCGGCCAGCAGGGATGAGTCGAGCGCGAGTGCCTGGGCGCGGCGCTCGGCGAGCGGCGAGTCACCCTCGTACATGAACGCGCCGACGTAACGGAACAGCAGCGACCTGCCGAACGGCGACGGGGCCGGGGTCTCGACGTCGACCAGGCGGATCCGGCGCGCGGACAGATCGCGCATCAGGCCGATCAGGCCGGGCACGTCGAAGACGTCCTGCAGGCACTCGCGGACGGTCTCCAGCACGATCGGGAACGTCCCGTACTTGCTGGCCACCGACAGCAGCTGGGCGGAACGCTGCCGCTGCTGCCAGAGCGGCGTGCGCCGTCCCGGCTGCCGCCTGGGCAGCAGCAGGGCGCGCGCCGCGCATTCCCTGAACCTCGCCGCGAACAGCGCGGAGGCCCCAAGCTCGGCGGTGACCAGCTGCTCTACCTCGTCGGCGTCGAACTCGGCAATGCCAGCCGGGGGCGGGTCGTCGGTGTCAGGGACGCGGATCACGATCCCGTCGTCGGTGTGCAGCGCCTGGATGTCCATCCCGCCGTAACGCTCGCGCAGCCGCGCGGCGATGGCCAGCGCCCAGGGCGCGTGCACCCGCGCGCCGAACGGGCTGTGCAGGACCAGCCGCCAGTCGCCGAGTTCGTCCCGGAACCGCTCCATCACCAGGGTGCGGTCGTCGGGCAGGTAACCGGTTGCCTCGCGCTGCCCGGCCAGGTACCTGACCAGGTTCGCGGCGGCCAGCTCGTCCAGGCCGTCGCGGCGCAGCCGGGCAGTAGCGTCCGGCGGGCTGGCCGAGCCGAGCTCGCGGCAGTACTCGCCGATCGCCCGGCCGAGCTCGGCCGGGCGGCCCGGCGTGTCACCATGCCAGAACGGCAGCTTGCCGGGCTGGCCGGGCGCGGGGGAGACAAGCACCTGGTCGGCGGTGATGTCCTCGATCCGCCACGAGCTCGCGCCGAGCACGAACACGTCGCCGACCCTTGACTCGTAGACCATCTCCTCGTCAAGCTCGCCGACCCGCCGCGAGTGCCTGCCGGACTTGTCGCGCTGGCCGCCGGCCAGGAACACGCCGAACAGGCCGCGGTCAGGGATGGTCCCGCCGCTGGTCACGGCCAGCCGCTGGCCGCCTGGCCGGCCGCGCAGCGTCCCGGCCATCCGGTCCCAGATCAGCCGGGGCCGCAGGCCGGCGAACTCGTCGCTCGGGTACCGGCCGGCCAGCATGTCGAGCACGGCTTCCAGCACCGGGCGGGTCAGGCCGGCGAACGGCGCCGCGCGGCGGACGGTCTGCTCAAGCTCGGCGACGTCCCAGTCGTCCATCGCCGTCATCGCGACGATCTGCTGCGCCAGCACGTCGAGGGGGTTGCGCGGGATGCGCAGCTCCTCGATCTCGCCGCCCCGCATCCGCAGTGCGACCACGGTCGCCTGCACCAGGTCGCCCTGGTACTTCGGGAAGATCACGGCCCGGGAGACGTCGCCCACGTTGTGGCCGGCCCGGCCGGTGCGCTGCAGGCCGCTGGCCACCGACGGCGGGGACTCGACCTGAATGACGAGGTCGACAGCGCCCATGTCGATGCCGAGTTCCAGGCTGGAGGTGGCCACCACGGCGGGCAGCCGCCCGGCCTTGAGCGCCTCCTCGATCTGGGCACGCTCCTGCCGGGAGACCGAGCCGTGGTGGGCGCGGGCCACCTCGGCAGGCGCGCCCGCCGAGGTTCCTGCCTGCGCCATCAGCTCGGCTGGCGGGCGCGATGGGGTGTCAGGGCTCTCAGCCGCCTGCTGCGCCAGCGCCTCGGCCCGGTCGGCGGCAAGCTCGTTCAGCCGGGCGCAGAGCCGCTCGGCCAGCCGGCGGGAGTTCGCGAACACGATCGTTGACTTGTGGGCCTGGATCAGGTCGAGCACCCGTTCCTCGACGTGCGGCCAGATCGACCGCCGCCGGTCGGGAGAGTCCGCCTGTGACTTGCCCAGCCCGTCCGGCCTGCCCAGCCCGTCCGGCCCGGCAAGCCCGTCCGGCCCGGCAAGTCGGTCTGGCCCGCCCGCCGGCGCGTCGGGGACACGGGGCGGCTCCAGGTCGGTCATGTCCTCGACCGGCACCACGATCTGGAGCTCGATGCGCTTCTCACTCGGCGGCGCGGCGATCGTCACCGGGCGCGCACCGCCGAGGAACGCGGCAACCTCCTCGGGCGGGCGCACGGTGGCGGACAGCCCGATGCGCTGCGCCGGGCGGCGCACCGCGCTGTCCGGGCCGGTACCGCGGCCGTCGCCCGCGCTGTCCTGGCCGCCCGCGCTGTCCTGGCCGCCTGTGGTGTCCCCGCCGCCTGTGGTGTCACCGGCGCCGCGCAGCGCGTCGAGCCGCTCCAGGGAGAGGGCCAGGTGCGCGCCGCGCTTGTTCCCGGCCAGGGCATGCACCTCGTCGACGATCACCGTCTGCACGCTGCGGAGCCCGTCCCGCGCTTTCGACGTCAGCAGCAGGAACAGCGACTCCGGCGTGGTGATCAGGATGTCGGGCGGTTTTACTGCCAGCTTGCGGCGCTCGTCCGCCGCCGTATCCCCCGTTCGCACGCCGACCCGTATGTCGCCTATGTCAAGGCCGAGCCGCCGGGCAGCGTGACCGACGCCGGTGAGCGGTGAGCGCAGGTTGCGCTCGATGTCCACGGCCAGCGCCTTGAGCGGCGAGATGTACAGGACCCGGCAGCGCAGCAGGGGATCCTGCGGCGCAGGCTCACTGGCCAGCTTGTCGATCGCCCAGAGGAAAGCGGCGAGCGTCTTGCCAGAGCCCGTCGGGGCCACGACCAGCGTGTTGTCGCCGTTGCGGATCGCCGTCCAGGCCCGCGCCTGCGCCTGCGTCGGCTCGGCGAAGGCCGCAGCGAACCAGGCCCTGGTCGGCGCGGAGAAGCCGTCCAGGGGCTGCGTCCGGTCTGGCGGCATGGCGGGCATGCTCTCATCCTGCCTCCTGGCTACGACAAATCGCGCCAGTCAGCCGGGTAGCCTGGCGCGGTGCGCCTCACTGCTTTCTGGGAACGAATGCGCGCGCAGTTCGGTGACGTGTATGCCGAGAGCGTGGCGAAGGACCAGGCGCTGGCCTCCCTCGGCAGCAGGACGGCCAGCCAGGCGCTGGCCG
>DATGVY010000665.1:0-5450 GCA_035299845.1 Streptosporangiaceae bacterium | reverse complement strand
CATCGACGTCGGCACCAAGATGCTGCGCCAGGATGCCAGGGAAGTACTCGCCGCGCTGCCCGGGCTGACCGAATCCGGCGACCATCCGAAGCTGCGCTATGAGCTCATGCAGTCGACCATCGAGGTAGTCACTGGCATCTGCAGCACCGTTTCCGAAGCTAAGGACGACCTTGCTGCGACAATCGCGCAACTTGAGCGGATCACTGGCGGGCGCGGTACGATGCTGGCCTGTGCCGGAACGCATCCCGTTAGTGACTGGCGGGATGCGAAGATGGCGCCTATTCAGCGCTATGCCGAACTCGTCGAGCAGTTGCAGTGGCTGGCCCGCAGGATCCAGACATTTGGCGTCCATGTCCATGTGGGCATCCGTGACGGGAGCAAGGCGATCCCCATCGTCAATGCACTCGCTGCATATCTGCCGCATTTCCTGGCGCTGACCGCGTCGAGCCCGTACTGGAGCGGGCATGACACGGGGCTCGCCTCGAGCCGGGCGGTTGTCTTCGGCGGGCTGCCCACCTCGGGGCCGCCGCAGCCACTGACGGACTGGAGTGAGTTCGAGGAGTACATGGACACGCTGCTTCGCGCCGGCACCATCCGGAGCATCAAAGAGGTGTGGTGGGATATCCGGCCGCACCCGGATTTCGGCACGGTCGAGATCCGGATGTTCGATGGCGTTCCGACCCTGCGCGAGATCGGCATGGTGACGGCGCTGTCGCAGTGCCTCGTCCAGCTCTTCGACATCCAGCTTGACCGCGGCTACCGGCTGCCGAACCCGTCAGCCTGGGTGGTCCGCGACAACAAGTGGCGTGCTACCAGGTACGGCCTGGATGCGATCGTGATCACCGACGACTCCGGATCCACTGCTCCGCTCCGTGACGAGCTCTTTGAGCTGGTGCGGGAGCTCAAGCCGGTTGCCGACCGGCTCGGCTGCGCGCCCGAGCTTGACGTGGCCTCCGAGGTGCTCGACCGCGGCGCCTCTTACGAGCGCCAGCGCGCCGTCGTTGCCGAGGGCGGCGACCTCGCTGACGTGGTGGACGCGCTTGTCACCGAATTCGCGGAGGATCGTTTCGTCGTCCCCGGGGAGGCCGCGCATGCGAGAACGTGATCTCGAGGGTGAACTCGACACGTTTGTCGCTAGCCACCAGGGTGAGTTCATTGATTTCCGGCGCGACCTGCACGCCCATCCGGAGATCGGCTATCACGAGCACAGGACCACGCGGAGGGTCGCGCTCAGGCTCGCGGCGGCCGGCCTCAGGCCGATGACGCTGCCCAAGGGCACCGGGCTGGTGGCGGACATCGGAGACCCGGCCGCCAAGGGTCCGGTGGTGGCGCTGCGCGCGGACCTCGATGCGCTGCCGATCAGTGACGAGAAGAACGTGGCCTACCGCTCCACCGTGCCGAACGCCTGCCACGCGTGCGGACACGACGTGCACACGACGATCCTGCTCGGCACCGGCCTCTTCCTGGCCCGCCGGGCAGCGGCCAGGCTGCTGCACGGCCGGGTCCGGCTGATCTTCCAGCCGGCCGAGGAGGTGCCCGGCGGCGCGCTCGACGTGCTCGCGGCGGGCGGGATCGCGTCGGTCGACCGGATATTCGCGCTGCACTGCGACCCCCGCCTTGATGTCGGGAAGATCGGCACGAGGAGCGGCCCGATCACCGCCGCGTGCGACAAGATCACGGTCAGGGTGACCGGGCCGGGCGGGCACACCGCCCGGCCGCATCTGACCGCCGACCTGGTCTACGCGCTGGGGAAGATCATCACCGAGCTGCCGGCCGCGTTGTCCCGCCGGGTCGATCCCAGGTCCAGCCTCAGCCTGGTCTGGGGCCGGGTCAGCGCAGGGTCGGCGGCGAACGCCATCCCGGATGACGGCGTAGTGGAGGGAACCGTGCGCTGCCTTGATGACCAGGCATGGCATGCGGCACCTGACCTGCTCAAGGCACTGATCGAATCCGTCGCCAGCGCCTACGGCGTGCTAGCTGAGCTGACTTATCTGCGGAACGTGCCGCCGACCGTCAACGAGTCCGTGTCCACGGCCATGATCGAGGCGGCCGCCGAGCGGGTGCTCGGACCCGAGGCGACCACGCCTGCCCCGCAGAGCCTGGGCGGGGAGGATTTCGCCTGGTACCTCGAATCGGTGCCCGGCGCGCTGTGCAGGCTCGGTACCCGCAGGCCAGGATCGGCTGATGACTTCGACATCCATCAGCCCTCCTTTGACGTGGATGAGCGGGCGATCGGGGTCGGCGTCCGGCTCATGGCAGCGACCGCGCTCACCGCGATCTGCGGCGATGCCGCCGCGACAGATCCGCTGGCCGGCGGCGTCAGCGCCTGACCGGCTGCGGGCACGAGCCCCGGCCGATGCGGGGGCGGATGACGCGCATAGTGGTCGCGGGGTTCAGCCAGGCCGGGCGGGGATCTAGAGTGAGCTAACGCGGGCGCCGCCGAAGCGGCGTCGCCGGTCGAGTCACGGGAGTTCATCGGCGGTGTCTACACAGCAGGAGCCGGTCCGCCCGGGCGATGGGCCAGCCGGCAGCGGAACAGCCGGCAGCGGAACAGCCGGCAGCCGGATGCCTGGTACCGGCCAGGCCGGCGGCCCCGCCGCGCAGGGCACGAGCAAGGTCTTCCGCCTACCCGGGCCGGTCGTCCTTTGGTGGGGGTGGGTCGTCTTCGTCGTCGCCAACCTGGCCGATCTTGCCATCCAGGGCCATGACCGGACATCTGCCCAGATCGCAGTGGGGCTGCTCGCCGTCACCGGCGTCGTCTACGCGTGCGCGTTGCGGCCGCGGGTAATTGCGGACGCCGACGGCCTCACCATGCGGAACCCGATCCGCGACTACCGGGTTCCCTGGGGCCGGGTCAGCGAAATCTACCTGGCCGAGTCCGTGCAGGTGCGATGCTCACCCGGGACAACGGCCAGCGACAAGGTACTGCACAGCTGGGCCCTGTACGCACCGCGCCGCTCCAGGCTCAAGGCGGAGGTGCGCGGCCATCGCTGGGACCGGAACCTGGCGAGCCGGCCGAGCGGCTACGGGCGGCTGCCTGCCGAAGCGAAGGAAGCCATGAAGCAGACTCCCGTGCAGCTGATGGCCAGGGAAATCAAGGGCATGGCCGACAAGGCCCGCGAGCGCGGCGCCGCTGACGGCGCGGTCGTGGGCAGCTGGGCGTGGTCGTCTATGGCGGCATTCCTGGTGCCGGCGCTGGCGCTCGTCCTGCTGATCGAGTTCCGCTAGCCAGCGCCGCGGCCGCGCTCGCTGATCAGCGTGGCTGGCGGGCTTGCCCTTGCGCGGATCGGAGGGTTCCTGGCCGCGACCGCCTACCCCCCGACCGAGGCGCAGGGCCGCGTCCTCAGCCACCTGACGTAGTCGGCTGGCGCCCCCGCGATCTCGGCTGCGTCGGCCATGATGCCGAGGTAGCGGGCGGACGGCAGCCCGCCCTCGTAGCCGTTCAGCACATACAGCCAGGCCACGACGTCACCATCGAGCGTCGCTACCCGCACCCTGAACTTGCGGTAATAGCCGATCGTCGCCCCGTCCCACCGGTCGAGGGACCGTTCGTCACCGTCGGACAGCTCGTAGAGCGCCACGAAAACGCGGTGGTCGGCGTCCTCGACGACGGTAGCGAGTGCGCCTTCCCAGCCGATGTCCTCGCCGCCGAAGGTGAGCCGCCACCCTTCCAGCCAGCCGGTGCTGTGCCGCGGCGAATGCGGGCAGCGCTCCGCCATCTGCGCCGGGTTCATGTTGCTGCCGTACGCGGCATACAGCTCCACGGGGAATTAGCGTACGAGCCCGGGTGGCTGTGCGTGGCATGACCCGCCGGGATATCCGGCACGGCACGTGCCGGGGATGCGGGACGCCTGCGGTGGCGGGCGCGGCAATGCGACAGAATTGGGCAGCGTGAACCAGCCGCGTGCGAAGGTCGTCATCCTCGGCGGCGGCCCGGGGGGATACGAGGCAGCCCTGGTAGCAGCGCAGCTCGGCGCCGAGGTCACGGTGGCGGAACGGGACGGACTAGGCGGCGCGTGCGTGCTCAGCGACTGCGTGCCATCCAAGACCCTGATCGCCACGTCCGGGCTGATGGCCGCGCTGGACGGATCTGCCGGGCTGGGTATCAGGCTCGACGGGGCAGCGCCGGCCGGGACAGCGCCGGCCGGGACAGCGCCGGCCGGGACAAGGACCGCGGGGACGGGCCGGGCTGCAGTGGACGCCCCGAGGCTCTACGCCAGGGTGCGGGCACTAGCCGGGGCGCAGTCGGCCGACGTGGCCGGCCGGCTGGCGGCGGAGGGGATCGAGGTGCTGGCCGGAACGGGCCGCCTCACCGGCCCGCGGACGGTCACCGTCGGGGACCGCGAGATCAGCGCTGATGTGGTGCTGATCGCCACCGGCGCGCAGCCGCGGATCCTGCCGGCCGCCGTACCCGACGGGGACCGCGTGCTGACCTGCCGCCAGCTCTACGATCTCGGCGAGCTGCCCAGTGAGCTGGTCGTCGTCGGCTCAGGGGTCACCGGCGCCGAGTTCGCCGGCGCGTACCAGGCACTCGGCTCGCAGGTAACCCTCGTTTCATCGCGCGAGCGGGTGCTGCCGCACGAGGACGCGGACGCAGCCGTGGTGGTCGAGGAGGTCTTCCGCAGGCGGGGCATGACCGTGCTCGGCCGGTCGCGGGCCACCGAAGTCAGGCGCACCGCCGGCGGCGTGGCCGTCATCTTGGCGGATGGCAGGATCGTTCATGGCTCGCACTGCCTGCTCACGGTCGGGATGGTTCCCGGCACCAGTGGCCTTGGCCTGGCGCAGGCCGGCATTACCCTGGATGACAGGGGCTTCGTCCCGGTCGACCGCGTGTCGCGGACCTCGGCACCGGGCGTCTACGCTGCGGGCGATTGCACTGGCGTCATGATGCTGGCCTCGGTCGCGGCGATGCAGGGCCGGATCGCGATGTGGCACGCGCTGGGCGAGGCGGTCCAGCCAATCCGGCTCAGCCACGTCGCCGCCACGATCTTCACGGAGCCGGAGATCGCCACGGTCGGGATCACCCATCAGGCCGTAGCTGCAGGCCAGGCCGACGCGCTGGTCGTCAAGCTGCCGCTGGCGACGAACGCGCGAGCGAAGATGCAGGGCTTCCGAGATGGCTTCATCAAGCTGTTCGCCCGGCGCGGCAGCGGGATCGTGCTGGGTGGCGTGGTGGTCGCGCCGCGGGCGAGCGAGCTGATCCTGGCCGTGTCGCTTGCCGTCGAGCAGCTGCTGACCGTCGATCAGATGGCGCACACGTTCGCCGTGTACCCGTCGCTGTCCGGCAGCCTGACCGAGGCGGCCAGGAAGCTGATGCGTCCCGCCGAGGACGCCTGACCGAGGCGGCCAGGAAGCTGATGCGTCCCGCCGAGGACGCCTGACCGAGGCGGCCAGGAAGCTGATGCGTCCCGCCGAGGACGCCTGACCGAGGCGGCCAGGAAGCTGATGCG
>DATGVY010000664.1:0-3167 GCA_035299845.1 Streptosporangiaceae bacterium | reverse complement strand
TGCAACTAGCGCACCCGCCTTGCGGCCGGGGCGGTGGCCACCCGGGGTCTCATCCGGCCGGTCCGGCCACGGGAGTGCCGACCCGTACGGATTGGCCGGGTCGGCGGCGGCCAGCACGAGAACGCTGCGTGGCGCGTCCGCGCCGGCAGGCGACCCGGCCACCGCCGCCCCCGCAGCCGCCGTTGTCGCCCACGGGTCCGGGGTTACCGGAGCCACGGAGACGCCGGTGTCCGCTGCCATGGCACGCATCCGGTCGACCGCGCCGGGCAGCGCGAACTGCGCGGCGCCCAGGCCTTCCACGAAGTAGCCGCGGCGGCACTGGCCGGCCTCCTCCATGGCCCGCAGCACGGGGTAGAGCGCGGCGAAACCTCCTGGCACCCGCTCCGTGGCGACCGCACCCCTGGTCAGGATGCCGTGCCGGTCGAGCAGGGTGCGGGCCAGGGCGTGCAGCCGCCGGGTCGGGTCGGCCTCGCCCGGCAGCACCAGCGACCAGCGGCCGCTGACCGTCGGCGGCCCTGTCCGGCTGGGCATGACCGGCCGCCCGTAGCCGTGCCGGCGCGCGCCCCGCCGCCCGGGCCGGCCGGCCAGCCGCAGCCCGCCGGCCACCCCGGAACCGCCCGTCAGCCCGGAGCCGCCGGCGGCCGGGTCGGCCGCCCACGGCCTTCCGGAGCTGAGCACCGTGCGCAGGGGGGCCAGGGTGTCGTTGCTGATCCGGCCCGCCCACACCAGGTCCCAGAGAGCCGCGGCCACCGCGCCGTCGCTGGCGCTGCTCCGGTCCTGTTCGGGCAGCAAGGCCACCGCCCCGGCCTGCAGCATCCGGAAGAACATCCCGCCGCCCCCGTCCAGCGCCGCGAGCACCGCTTCGTGCAGCGGGGTCATGGAGATCTCGCCGGGCGGGGGGAGCAGCAGCGAGGCGGCGGCCGCTGGCGCCAGCACCACCCAGCCGTCACCGCCGGGCAGCCCGCCCGCCCCTGACCAGACCACCTCCCCGGCGGCGGTCAGCTCGTCGAGAGCCGACGGGTGGTAGCCGGCCACCCGGGCCGGCAGTATCAGCGTCTCAAGCGCGGACGCTGGCACGGCGGCGCCGGCCAGCTGGTCCACAGCGTCGTACACCGCGTCCGGGCCCGCGCGGTGACCGTCGGCCAGCCCACCGGAGGCATTACCGTGACGGCCGGCCGCCGCGGGCTGGCTTGCGTTCTGCCAGGAAGGCAGGAACCTGGCCAGGGCCTCAGCCGGGGCGGGTTCGGCCTCCTTGCGCAGCTTCGCGAGGCACCGGCGGCGCAACATCCGCAGCACGCCGACGTCGCACCATTCGGTGCCGCGCCCGCCGGGCAGGAATTCTCCCTCGGCGACCCGGCCTTCGGCGGCGAGCCGGTGCAGCGTGCCCACGACAACAGCCACGCCGAGCCCGTACCGCGTCGCGGCGGCCGCCGCGGTGAACGGGCCGTGGCCGCGCGCGTACCGGGCCACCAGATCCCCCAGCGGGTCGGCCACCGGCTCGGCGAACGCTACGGGCACACCAGGCGGCAACGGCACGCCGAGCGCGTCACGCAGCCGCCCGGCATCCTCGATCGCCGCCCACCGGCTCTCGCCAGCCACCCTGATCTCAAGCGCGCGGCGCTGCGCGGCCAGCCCGCCGAGCCAGGCGGCCGCCGCCCGCTGATCCACGCAGCGCTGCGCCACCTCGGAAGCCGAGAGCGGCCCGATCGTCCTGAGTAGGTCGGCGACGTCCTCGGCGTCGCGGCACGCCCTCGCGCCTTCGAGCCGCTGGAGTTCCCGTTCGGTGTCCTGCACCACCGATGGGTCCAGCAGCTCCCGCAGGTCGGCCTGGCCAAGCAGTTCCGCGAGGAGCGAGGAGTCCAGCGCGAGGGCCTGAGCGCGGCGCTCGGCCAGCGGCGCGTCTCCCTCATACATAAATGCACCGACATAACGGAACAGCAGCGATCTGCCGAACGGGGACGGCGCCGGCGTCTCCACCTCGACCAGCCGGATCTTCCGTTCTGCTAGCTCGCGCATCAGAGCGACCAGGCCTGGAACGTCGAAGACGTCCTGCAGGCACTCACGGACGGTCTCCAGCACGATCGGGAAGGTGCCGTACTTGCCCGCCACGGAGAGCAGCTGAGCCGAGCGCTGCCGTTGCTGCCACAGCGGGGTCCGGCGGCCGGGCTGCCGTCTGGGCAGCAGTAGCGCGCGGGCGGCACATTCGCGGAACCTGGAGGCGAACATCGCCGACGAGCCAAGCTCGGCGGTGACGATCTGCTCGACCTCGTCCGGCTGCAGTACGGCGATGCCGGCCGGGGGCGAGTCGTCGGCGTCGGGGACCCGCAGCACGATGCCGTCGTCGGTGTGCATGGCCTGGACATCCATGCCCGCGTACCGTTCGCGCAGCCGGGCCGCGATGGCCAGCGCCCATGGCGCGTGCACCTGCGCGCCGAACGGGCTGTGCAGCACCATCCGCCAGTCGCCCAGTTCATCGCGGAACCGCTCCATCACCAGGGTGCGGTCGTCGGGCACGTAGCCGGTCGCCTCGCGCTGCGCGGTCAGGTACCGGACCAGGTTCGCGGCGGCCAGATCGTCAAGGCCGTCCGCGTGCAGCCGGGCGGTGGCCTCCTGCGGGCTGGCCGCGGCGAGCTCACGGCAGTACGCGCCCAGCGCCCGGCCCAGCTCGGCTGGCCGGCCGGGGGCGTCACCATGCCAGAACGGGAGCCTGCCGGGCTGCCCGGGGGCGGGGGAGACAAGCACCTGGTCGGCGGAGATGTCCTCGATCCGCCAGGAACTGGCGCCGAGCACGAACACGTCGCCGACCCGCGACTCGTAGACCATTTCCTCGTCAAGCTCGCCGACCCGGTGGGAGTTGCGGCCGGAGCCCTCGCGCTGCGACGCGGCGAGGAACACTCCGAACAGCCCGCGGTCGGGGATGGTGCCGCCGCTGGTCACCGCCAGCCGCTGGCCGCCCGGCCGGCCGTGCAGCATGCCTGTGGTGCGGTCCCACACCAGCCGCGGACGCAGTTCGGCGAACTCCTCGCTGGGGTATCGCCCGGCCAGCATGTCCAGGACGGCCTCGAGCACGGGCCTGGTCAGCCCGCTGAACGGCGCGGCGCGCCGGACCACCCGTTCCAGTTCGCCGATCTCCCAGTCGTCCATCGCCGTCATGGCCACGATCTGCT
>DATGVY010000663.1:0-10718 GCA_035299845.1 Streptosporangiaceae bacterium | reverse complement strand
CAGGGCGCGGTTGACGCGCTGACCGGGCCGCCCGGTCTCGGCTTCCTGGCGGTCTCCGCGGTGTACGAGACCACGCCGGTCGGCGGCCCTAGCCAGCCAGACTTCCTGAATGCCGTCCTGCTGGTCAGTACCGCGCTGCCGGCCCGCCTGGTCCTGGACCGCGCCCACGCGGCAGAGGCTGCCCGCCGCCGGGTCCGCGGCGTGCCATGGGGCCCGCGCACGCTCGACGTCGATGTCATTGCCTACGACGACGTGGTCAGCGACGATCCAGTGCTGACGCTGCCTCATCCGCGTGCGCACGAGCGGGCCTTCGTCCTGGTGCCATGGCACGACGTTGACCCCGGCGCCCGGATTCCCGGCCGCGGCCCGGTCGCCGGCCTGCTGGCCGCCAGTCTCGCTCCGGCCGGCCCGATGACCGGAGCGGCGGCTGCTGCGACGCCCAGCGTTGCGGCCGCCGCCGTCGGTGTGCGGCGCGTGCCCGGTCTCCTTCGGCCGCCGTCGTGACGGGCTCGGCCCGCCGCAGCGCGGTGAGCAGGTGACCCCAATCCGGCCGTGGCCGCTCGCGGTCGCGGCCGTCTGCTCCGCCGCCCTCGGGTGGCTGGTGATCCGGCTGACCTACTCCTCCTTCCCGCCGCTGCCCTGGACCGGCGTGCCCGCCCTGCTGCTGCTCGCGGTGGCCGAGGCATGGAGCGGGCGCAACGTGCGAGCGCGGATCCAGCGGCGCGCTGGCTCGAAACCGCTCGTGCCGATCGCCGTGGCCAGGATGGCCGTGCTGGCCAAGGCCAGCGCGCTTGTCGCCGTCATCTTCGGCGGCCTGGCTGCCGGTTTCCTCAGCTATCTGGTCGGCCTGGCGGCCAAGCCGGCGCCGCGGGCCGACGCGATCACGGCTGCAGCCACCCTGATCGCTGCCCTGGTCCTGACCGCAGCTGCCCTCTATCTCGAACGCTGCTGCCGGGCACCCGATCCGCCGGACGACGCGGAAGAGGAGTAACCAGGTCACGCCCGGTGGCCGGGCAGCCCGCGGATATGCTGATTCTCGCCGTCCGGTACCGGCGAGGACTGGAACGAGATGAGCAATGACGACCCGCGCGGCCCAGGGCCGCACCCGGCGCGCTTGCGCGTCGGTGTTGTCGGCGCCGGCCGGGTGGGCAGCGTCCTGGCTGCCGCGCTCGGCCGGGCCGGGCACCGCGTCGTGGCCGCTTCTGCGGTCTCGGACGCGTCACTCCGCCGGATCCGAAGGAACCTGCCCGGTGTGCCAGTGCTGCCGCCGGATCAAGTGCTCGCCGGGGCCGACCTGGTGCTGCTCACCGTGCCCGATGACGCGCTGCCCGGCCTGGTGGCCGGGCTCGCCTCGGCCGGGGCCCCGATGCAGGGCCGCCTGGTCGCGCATGCAAGCGGCCGGCACGGGCTCGCCGTGCTCGAGCCGGCCGTCCGCCGCGGCGCGCTGCCGCTGGCCCTGCACCCGGTGATGACTTTCACCGGGAGACCGGATGACATCGACAAGCTGGCCGGGATCTGCTTCGGGGTGACGGCGCCTGAGCCGCTGCGGCCGGCGGCCGAGGCGCTGGTGGTGGAGATGGGCGGCGAGCCTGTGTTCATTGCCGAAGAGCGCAGGGATCTCTACCACGCCGCGCTCGCGAGCTCCGCCAATCACCTGGTCACGCTGGTCGTCCAGGCAGCGGACCTGCTGCGGCAGGCCGGGGTGGCTAACCCGGGCAGGATGCTCGGGCCGCTGCTGTCCGCCGCCCTGGACAACGCGCTGCGGCTTGGTGACGCCGCACTGACCGGCCCGGTGGCACGCGGCGACGCGGATACCGTCGCCAGTCATATCCAGGCACTGCGCGCCGCGTCGCCGGAGTCCGTCGCGGCATACGTGGCGCTGGCCAGGCTCACCGCCGACCGGGCTCTCGCGGCCGGCACGCTGGCCGTGCCGGACGCCCGCCGCCTGCTCGACGTGCTGGCCGGGGCGCCCGGATGATTCCCGTGCTGGCCAGGACCAGGGCAGGGCTCGCAGCGGCGCGCGGCAGCCTGGCCGGGCCGGTAGTGCTCGTCCCGACCATGGGCGCATTGCACGAGGGGCACCGGGCACTGCTGCGCCGCGCCAGGCAAGTAGCTATCCCGAACGGGGCCGTCGTGGTCTCCGTCTTCGTCAACCCGCTCCAGTTCGGGGCGGGCGAGGACTTCGGCCGGTATCCGCGCACCCTGGACCGGGATGTGGCCATCTGCGGCGAGGAGGGCGCCGCCGTCGTGTTCGCGCCGGACCACGCGCAGATGTATCCGTCGGCACCGCTGGTGACCGTGGATCCGGGCCCGATGGGTCAGGTACTAGAAGGCAAGTCCCGGCCGGGTTTCTTCGGCGGCGTGCTGACGGTCGTGCTGAAGCTGCTCCACCTGGCGCAGCCCGATGCGGCGGTGTTCGGTGAGAAGGACGCGCAGCAGCTCGCGCTGGTCCGGCGGATGACAGCCGACCTCGACCTGGCGGTCGAGATCGTGGCCGAGCCCACTGTCCGGGACTCCGGCGGCCTGGCCGTGTCCAGCCGGAACGCCTACCTCGCCGGGCCGGAGCGGGCGACGGCGCTCGCCCTGTCGCGCGCGCTGAGGGCGGGAAAGGAGCAGGCCAGGCAGGGCCCGGCCGGGGTGCTCGGCGCCGCGCGGGCCGTGCTCGAGCCTGCCGCCAGGGCGGACCCGCCATTGCTGCCCGACTACCTCGCGCTGGTCGATCCGGACTTCTTCGATGAGGTCGGCGACGACTACCGCGGCGCGGCCATCCTGCTGGTGGCCGGTACCGCCGGATCGACCAGGCTGATCGACAACATGCCGATGCTGATCGGCGGCCCGCGGTGACCGCCCGCCAGCCGCCCGCGCTGCCAGGCGGCCGGGCCAGGGAGGATGGAGCGAGACCGCCGTGCTGCTGACGATCGACGTGGGCAACACCAACACCGTGCTCGGCATCTTCGATGGCGACGAGGTGGCCGAGCACTGGCGGATCGCCACGGTCCCGGACCGGACGGCCGACGAGCTTGCCGTCATCCTGCAGGGCCTGCTCGCGCAGAGCACCCTGCTCAAGGAGCCTGAGGTGACCGGGATCGCGCTGTGCTCCACCGTGCCGTCAGTTCTGCACGAAATGCGGGAGATGTTCCGCCGGTACTACGGCGACATCCCAGCGGTCATCGTGGAGCCGGGCGTGAAGACCGGCGTGCCGGTGCGAATGGACAATCCGAAGGAGGTCGGCAGCGACCGGATCATGAACGCCGCTGCCGCCGCTCACCTGTACGGCGGGCCCGCCATCGTTGTCGACTTCGGCACGTCGACCAACTTCGACGCGGTGAGCGAGCGGGGCGAGTTCGTCGGCGGCGCGCTCGCGCCCGGCATCGAGATCTCCGTCGACGCGCTCTCCCGCCGGGCCGCGCAGCTGCTCAAGGTCGAGCTGACCCGCCCGAATCGCGTCATCGGCAGGAATACGGTTGAGGCGCTGCAGTCCGGCATCATCTTCGGGTTCGCCGGGCAGGTCGAGGGGATCGCCAGGCGGATGGCGAGGGAGCTCGCTCCCGGCGAGCCGGACTCGGTCACCATCATCGCCACCGGCGGGCTCGCGCCGCTGATCATCGGCGAGGTGGGACTGATCGATGCCTTTGAGCCGTGGCTGACGCTGATCGGCCTGCGGCTGGCGTTCGACCGCAACACGGCCGGCAGCTAGGTACGGCCCGCCCGGGCGGAAGCCAGGCTGCGGCCCGCCCGGGGCGGCCGGTACCCTCGGGCACGTGACAGCGGACGAGGCCGGCGGCAGTGACCCGCCGGAGCCGACGAGTGACCGGCGGGGGCAGGCCAGCCATCGCCCCGGGCCAGGCACGGAACTGACCGAGCAGATGCGGGTGCGGCTGGCGAAGCTCGATGCGATCCGCGCCGCCGGGGCCGACCCCTATCCGGTCGGCTTTCCGCGGACCGCCACCGTCGCGGAGGTACGGGAGCGGTTCGGCGGCCTGGAGCCTGGCACGGCAACAGGCGAGCGGGCCGGCATCGCCGGCCGGGTGATGCTGCAGCGGATCGGCGGCAAGCTGTGCTTCGCCACGATCCGGGACGGCAGCGGCGACCTGCAGGTGATGATCTCGCTGGACCGGGTGGGCGAGGAAGCACTGGCCTCCTGGAAGCGGGACGTGGACCTCGGTGATCATGTCGGGGTGACCGGCGAGGTCATCAGCTCACGCCGGGGCGAGCTCTCGGTGCTCGCCGACTCCTTTGCCATCACCGCCAAATCGCTGCGGCCGCTGCCGGACAAGCACGCTGGCCTGTCCGATCCAGAGTCGCGGGTACGGCAGCGTTATCTTGACCTGATTGTCAATCCGGCCGCGCGGCAGATGGCCGAGCTGCGCGGCGGCGTCACCAGGTCGCTGCGGGAGGAACTGCATCAGCGGGGATTCCTTGAGGTGGAAACGCCGGTGCTGCAGGTCCTGCACGGCGGCGCCAACGCCCGCCCGTTCATCACCCGCAGCAACGCCTACGACATGAGCCTGTACCTGCGGATCGCGCTGGAACTCTACCTCAAGCGGCTGGTCGTCGGCGGTCTGGAGAAGGTCTACGAGATCGGCCGGATCTTCCGCAACGAGGGTGCGGACGCCACCCACAACCCTGAGTTCACCATGCTGGAACTGTACGAGGCATACGGCGACTACGACTCGATGGCGACGCTGACCCGCGAGCTTATCCAGGCGGCTGCGCGGGCTGGCCTCGGCGGCACGGTCGTTCGCAGGCCCGATGGCTCCGAGTACGACATCGGCGGGGAATGGCAGCATAAGACGGTGCATGAGGCCGTATCCGAGGCGCTCGGCGAGGAGATCACGCCCGACACCGGCGAGGAGCGGCTCCGCAAGCTGGCCGCCAGCGCCGACATCCGGCTAGAGGCCGGCTGGAACCGCGGTCAGGTGCTGCTCGAGATGTACGAGCACCTGGCCGAGAGCCGGACGGTGCTGCCGACGTTCTACCGGGATTTCCCTGTCGAGGTGGCGCCGCTCACCAGGGCGCACAGAAACGATCCACGGCTTGCGGAGAAATGGGACCTGGTGGCTTTCGGCACCGAGATCGGGACCGCCTACTCGGAGCTCGCGGACCCGGGGCAAGAGCGGGCCCGCCTGACCGAGCAGTCGCTGCTGGCTGCGGGAGGCGACGCGGAGGCCATGCGACTCGACGAGGACTTCCTGCGGGCGCTCGAGTACGGCATGCCGCCGACCGGCGGGATGGGGATGGGCATCGACCGCCTGCTCATCCTGCTGACCGGCGCGAGCATCCGCGAGACCGTGCTGTTCCCGCTCGTCCGGCCCCAGTGAGCCCGGCCGGGCATGCCGCTCCGGTCGTCATCGGGGGTTGTCATGCCTGCCGTGCCCGTCCCAGCAGCATCCTCACGCGGACGTGCGCGGTGAACCGCTCGTGCGGCGCCACGGCCCGGCGGACCTGCTCGGCGAAGACCGGGCGCTGATCCGGCGCGGGCAGCTGCTGGACTGGCAGCGCAGAGTAGAGGCTGCCGACGAGGTGTTCCAGGTCGAGTTCGTCTGCGTACTCCACGCTGGCTTCGGTCACGTCAAACCCGGCTGCGGTCAGGTGGTCGCGGTAACACTGCTGGCTCGCCTCGTCGGTGCCGCAGGCATTGGTGACTTTGGTGTCAAGCCATTCTTCCAGGAACTGGCGCAGCGCCTGCGACCAGGCGTTGTCCTGCAGCCACAGCGGCGTGCCGTTGGTGATCACGGCGATCCCGCCGCCCGGGCGCAGCAAGGGGACCAGCGTGCGGAACAACTCGCCGTAGCGCATCCAGTGCAAGGCCTGGCTGATGGTCACCGCCCCGGCATGCCGGTCACCGAGCAGGGCCGTCAGCGCCGGCATGTCGGTGTCGGCCCCGAGCAGCCAGCTCACGTTGCCGATGCATTGATCGCTGGCGGCGCGGCGGGCGCGGGCCAGCATGTCCGGTTCCGGGTCCACCCCGGCAACGGCACGCACCCGCCTGGCGATCGGCAAGGCTAGCTGGCCAGTTCCGCACCCAAGATCAACCACGATGTCGTTGCTGGTCAACCCGAATGTGTCCACAAGGGTGTCGATCACTGCCGACGGGTAGCCGCGCCGGTACTTGTGGTAGAAATCGGCCACCTCGCCGCCGAAACCCAGGTCCACGGTTCCAGCCTGCCGCTCGGCGGTTCGCCACCATAGCGGTTAAGCGCACCGCGTAGAGCCAATCCCGGGGCCCGTGGCTGATGGGCATGCGCTGACGAGTTGCTGCCGTACTTGCTCGCGAACGCCGGGGCCGTGGCCGGGTCCTTGAGCTTCAGGTTCAGGACGTAGGACGGCGGCCCCCCGGACGAGGCAAGGGCGCGGGCATCCAGCTGGGTGACCCAGGCCAGGCCGAGATCGTTTCGCGGCAGCTGCGGCATGTTCGGGGGGGAAGAAAGCTGGCATCTGGTATTGCAAAGGTTCGGGTACGGCGGGCTGGCGGCGGTGACCGCGATCCCGGCAACCGTGAATGGCCGGCCGTTCAGGGTGACCCGGTCACCGACACCGACGCCGAGCGCTTCGGCGAAGGTCCGCTCGATCACGCCGCCGCCTGGGCGCACCCAGCTGCCCGCGGTCAGCTTCGGCTGGTCGACTGAGGCCGGTGCCTGGTCGCGCCCTTCCGCCTCCACCCCCGCCGTGCGGCCGCGGGCCCGCAGGACGGCCCCCGCGACCGGGTAGGGCCCGCTGTGGCCGGTGACCCCGGACGCGTGCACCAGCGCCGAGGTCACCGTGACATCGTCGCTGCCCGGCCCGCTGCTCAGCGTCCGCGGTGCCCTGGTCCTGCTCCTCGCGGTCCTGACCGGCCTGGCCGCAGCCCGGCTGACGGTCCTCAGCAGCCATTCGCTCCCGGCTGCCGTGCTGACCGGTGGTGCTGCCGCAGGCGGGCGCTGGCGCTGTTCCACTGGGTGATCGGCCCGTGAGCAGCCGCTCACCGGTCCGGAGCGTTGGCGTCAGGAGCCACGGACGTCCCGGCAGGGTGCGGCAAGGCGGCACAGCTCACTGGCGTGGCCTGTCAGCGAGATCGGCTTCGAGCTGGGCGATGCGCCGGTCGGCGAAGCGGGCGTTGGAGCGGGCGGCTTGCAGCCGTTCTTCCAGGGTTCTGTTGTCTTGGGTGAGCTGGCGGACGCGCTGCTTGAGCGTGGTGTTCTCGGTGGTTACCCGTTGGGCGGTCTCCTGGCCCCATTCTTGTCAATGAGAAGCTACAGCCGGCCGCGGCTCAGCCGACGATCCGTACGGCCCCTACGTAGGCGCTCCAGAAGATGGGCTGGATCTGCACGGGCTGACCAAACGTCGGCGCGTCGAGCATCAGGCCCTTGCCGACGAAAATGCCGACGTGGCCGATGTTGGGGAAGAAGAACACCAGGTCACCCGGCTGCAGCTGGCTACGTGAGATGTGCACGCCCGAGTTCCACTGAGCGCCGGTGAAGTGCGGCAGGCTGATCCCGACCTTCGCGTAGGCCCACATGACGAGACCGGAGCAGTCGAAGACGTTCGGCCCGGCGCCGCCCCATTGGTACATGTCACCGCGTCTGGTCAGCGCCCACCGGAGTGCCTGGACGCCGATCGAGTTGCCGGGGACAGTGATGTTCGGGTACCTGCCGGTCTGCTGGAAGATCTTCAGGGCCTGCGTGAACGCGGCCCCGTTCAGGATGTTCTCCTTGTGCTGAATCGCCTGCACCTTGGTGTTCATCTCGGCGGCGAGCGCAGTGGCCCTGAGAGCCTGCTGCTGCGCGATCAGCCTGGCCCGCCGGGCCGCTGCCTCGGCCGCGGCCAGGATCGTCACCTTGTCGCCATTCTCCTGCTGTAGCTGGAGCATGATCGACGCCCGGTTGATGAAGGACTGCGGGTTGCTGCTCTGCAGCAGCTGGAGTGCCGGGTCGAAGCTGCCCGTCATGTAGCCCTGGGCCGCGATCTGGCCGACCGCGGCCTGGCCGGCGGCGAGCTGCTTGGCGTCCCTCGCGGCGGCCTCCCTGGCGATCCTGGCCTCGGTCGTTGCCTCGGTGAGCTGGATCTTGAGCCCGTCGTACTGCTGGCTGAGGTTGTCGATCTGGTTGGACAGCTTGCTGGCCCTGGCCAGCAGGGCCTTCAGGCTCGGCGGCATCGTGACCGGCGCGGCACTGACGGCCACGTTCGGCAGCGCGAAACTGGCGAGCATGGCCGCCCCGGCCAGCAGGGCGACGCGACCCCATGCCGGGCGCGGACTGAACTTCCGGTACGACCCGGGACGGGCACGATCCCCGATGTGCCTGCCGGTGGGCAAGCGCTCCACGTGGAATCTCCTCTCCTAGGCCGCCTACCGGGTTAGCTGACGGGTTCGGGCTGGAGCAGCCCTACAGCGGGCCTGGGTCGCCCGGAGCGGCCACGGCCCGCCGATTCACCCCGGGGAAGGTGGTTCCCCGGCTCCCTGGACCGCGGGTCGCGGGCCAGGAACTCGGCGGGTGCCGTCATCCGCCCGTCGAGGCAGATGACTGCGGGGTAACAGCGTTGGAGACTAATCCAATCGGGGCCTGCGGCGAACCAGAACGACAGAAGTTTTAGACTTCGCTGCGGAGTTGGCCGTGGTCTAGTTTCACCTCGGCAGCGCAGCTGCCATGCTGCTATGCTCTGCCACCTTCCCCGGCAATCATGCAATCCTGTATCTACGCAGGTCACAGGGCGTGTCGCGATGTATCACCGCCGCGTGTGATCTGCGCGTGATGTGCGCTGAACAACGCGGTTGCCCGGGGAGCTGGACAGCACTACGTACTTTATTCGTAACACTGCGTTGACGTCGGTCACATTGCCCTGCACGCTACTGCGCACCACGTCGTAAGGACCCGCAGATGATCAACACGCAGGCTTGATCTTTCCAGCGGCACCGCGCTCGCGCTCGCCGCACGGGCAGCGAAGGTGGTCAACCATGCTCCCACCTGCCACTTCATCAGCCCTGGTAGTCCGCTACCACAACCATGACAACCAGAACACGAAACGACGGGTTCGTTCTCGACGCGCCCTAAGCCGCCCGCCGGGTCAGAGCAGCCGGAGTTGCTGGCCGGCTGGCCGGCCCGGCCGCGGCGGGGTCTGCCGGTCGAGCAGCGCCGGATCGATCGCGGTCAGGAAGGGAGACGGGCCAGCCGCCGTCGTGCTGCCGTGCCTTGCCCGCCGGGCAGCGCAGGTCAGAAACAGCAGGGCGCGCGCCCGGGTCATCCCGACGAACAGCAGCCTTCTCTCCTCGGCCAGTTCCTGGCCGGATGCCGGGGCACTGCCGGGCAGCCAGAGCGGGAGCAGATCCTTCTCGCAGCCGGCCAGGAACACCGCGCTGAACTCCAGGCCCTTGGCAGCGTGCAGGGTCAGCAGGTTGATGGCCGCTGCCCGCGGGTCCATGGCGTCCGCCACCGCGCCGAGCGAGACCTCGGTGCGGAACCGGTCCAGATCGTGGCCGCACCGGCGGGCGAGCGGGGCAAGAACCTCGCCCGCCGACCGGACGTCGATGGCCCTGGCCCGCCCGCCAGCCCGGCCCGCCTGGCCGCCGGTGCCGTCGGCGGACACGGTGGCAGCCAGCCTGCGTACCGCGGCACGCAGCCGGCCGGCCACGGTGGGGCCGGTCTCGGCGGACTCGCCAGTGCCCAGACGGCCATCGCCATCGCCGCTCGCCAGCCGCATCTCCCTGACGATCTCCGCGACGCCCGCCCTGCGCTCCAGCAGGTCATGCGAGCTCTTCTGGAACGGCAGCCCGGCTCGCGCCAGTGCCTGGCCGAGCGGGCCGGCCTGGGCATCGGTCCGGTAAAGTATGGCCACCTCCGACAGGTCTATTCCGTCCTGGCCATAACCGTCCGAGCGACCGCTGTCCAGCGAGTGGAATGATGATCCGCCGAGCAGGCGGTCAATGGCAGCGGCTATCCAGCCGGCCTCGGCATGCTCATCGGCCGCCTCATGGAAGGTGACCGGGGCGCCGCGGGGACGGACCGCTTGCAGCGTCCTGCCCGGTACCAGCGTCGCCGGGGTGATGGCCTGCAGCGCGGCGGTGACGATTGCGGCGCTTGCGCGGTAGTTCCTTGTCAGCTGCAGGGTCGTGGCGCCGGCGAAGTCGTCGGCGAAACGCAGGAAGAAGCCCACATCCGCGCCGCGAAAGCCGTAGATGGCCTGGTCAGGATCGCCGATGGCGGTCAGCCCGGCGCCGTCGCCCGCCAGCACGCGCAGCAGCTCATACTGCGTCGCGTCTATGTCCTGGTACTCGTCCACGCTGATCAGCGGCCACCGGCTGCGCAGCCGCCCCGCCAGCGCTGGCTCGTCCCGCAGCAGCGCGACCGGCAGCTCGATGAGGCCATCGAAGTCCACCTGGTCGCGGGCCAGCAGTGCCTTGACGAAGGCCGCACGCCGCACTGGGTCCGCCGCAGCGTCGGCCAGCAGGCGCCGGCCGTCCCGCTGGGTGCCGGCCAGTTCGGTGGCAACCGCCAGCCGGGCGGCATCGTCCGCGATCCGGAAGCCGCCGGTCAGCCCCGCCTGTTCGTGATGATCCCGGAGGATCAGCAGGCCGAGGCCATGGAACGTGGTGACCGTGATCCGGGCGGCCTGATGCGGGGCGAGCGTGGCCAGCCGCTCCCGCATCTCCCCCGCCGCGCGGCGGGTGAAGGTGATCGCAAGGCACGACTCCGGCACCGCGCCGCCCGCGCCGATCTGGTGCGCGATCCGGTGGGCAAGCGTTC
>DATGVY010000662.1:0-3991 GCA_035299845.1 Streptosporangiaceae bacterium | reverse complement strand
GTTCGCGGGCACTCCGCAGGCGGCCGTACCGTCGCTTGAGGCGCTGCTCGGCTCGCGGCATACCGTCGTCGCGGCGGTGACCAGGCCGGATGCGCCTGCAGGGCGCGGGCAGCGGCTAGCCGCGAGCCCGGTGGCCGAGCGGGCCAGGCAGGCCGGCCTCGAGGTGCTGCAGCCCGGGCGACCGTCCGATCCTGACTTCCTGGCCAGGCTGGGCGAGATCGCCCCCGACTGCTGCCCGGTCACCGCCTACGGGGCGCTGATCCCCGGCGCCGCTCTGCGCATCCCGCCGCACGGATGGGTCAACCTGCATTTCTCGCTGCTGCCAGCCTGGCGCGGCGCGGCGCCCGTCCAGCACGCGATCCTGCACGGCGACGAGGTCACGGGCGCGTCCGCCTTCCTGCTGGTACCCGAGCTCGATGCCGGACCGGTGTTCGGGGTGGTGACCGAGGAGGTGAAGCCATCGGACACGGCTGGTGACCTGCTCGCCAGGCTGGCGGTCTCGGGCGCCGACCTGCTCGTGGCAACGATGGACGGGATCGAGGCCGGCGGGCTCGGGGCCCGGCCCCAGCCGCGGGACGGGATCAGCCACGCTCCCAAGATCGGCCGCGCCGACGCGAGGGTCGACTGGACGGCGCCCGCGCTGGCCGTCGACCGGCGGATCAGGGCCTGCACGCCCGCACCAGGTGCCTGGACCACGCTGGACGGCGCAACCGTCAAGCTCGGGCCGGTCAGCATGCCTGGCCGCGACGACGTCGGCCGGCCCGCCCTGACGCCCGGCGAGGTGATGGTCGATCGCGGGCAGGTGCTCGCCGGGACGGGAAGCGCGCCGGTTGCCCTCGGTGACGTGCAGCCCGAGGGAAAGCGCAGGATGACCGCGGCCGAGTGGCTCCGCGGCATCAGGAGCAGCCGGGTGGTGCTCGCCTGACATGGGCAGGGCCGCAGGACGTCCGGCTGACCAGGCGCGGCGGGCGGCGTTCGACGTGCTCGCCGCCGTCACCAGCAGGGACGCCTACGCCAACCTGCTGCTCGCCGCCGCGCTCCGCCAGCGCGGCTTGCGCGGGACCGACGCCGCCCTGGCTACGGAGCTCGTGTACGGGACGTTGCGCAACCGCTCGTGCTACGACGCGGTGATCGGCATCTGCGCCGACCGAGAGCTCGCTCGGATCGACCCGCCGGTGCTCGAGGCACTCAGGCTGGGCGCTCACCAGCTGCTTGGCATGCGGATCCCGCCGCACGCGGCGGTGGCGACGTCCGTCAACCTCGCCGTCGAGGTAGCGGGCAGGAGGCCATCCGGGTTCGTGAACGCCGTCCTGCGGCGGGTGGCGCTGCGGGACATGGAGTCCTGGATTGCCCTGGTTGCGCCCGACCGGTCGGCCGATCCGGCCGGGCACCTGTCGGTCAGGTACAGCCATCCGCGCTGGATCGTGACCGCGCTGGCGGAGGCGCTTGGCGAGGGGACGGACGGCGTGCTGCCGCCGGACGCTGGCAGCCCCCGCGGCGGCACCCCTCGCGGCGGCCTAATGCAGACGGAGTCTGCCCTGGCCGCCGACCAGGAGCGTCCGGCGGTCACCCTGGCGGCCGTTCCCGGCCTGGCCGACGTCGGCGAGCTATTGGCGGCCGGTGCCGTCGCCGCGAGGTGGTCGCCGTTCGGCGGCTACCTGGAGCACGGTGACCCCGGTACGATCCCGGCCGTCGCCGCCGCCCGCGCCGGCGTGCAGGACGAGGCCAGCCAGCTCGCGGTGCTCGCGCTCGCCCGCGCGGACATCGACGGGCAGGACCGAGCGTGGCTGGACCTGTGCGCAGGCCCTGGCGGAAAGGCCAGGCTGCTGGCCGGCATGGCCGCCGCCCGTGGCGCGGTGCTGGTCGCCGCCGACGCGCATGAGCACCGGGCCGGCCTGGCCGCCAAGGCCCTGGCGGGCACCGGCCGGGCGCGCGCGCTGACCGCGGACGGGACCGTGCCTGCCTGGCGGCCTGCGGTGTTCGACCGAGTGCTCGCCGACGTGCCATGCTCGGGCCTCGGCAGCCTGCGGCGCCGGCCCGAGGCGAGGTGGCGGCGGGGCGCGAAGGACATCGAAGCCCTCGGCCGCCTCCAGCGATCGCTGCTGACCTCGGCGATCGAGGCAACCAGGCGAGGCGGCGTGGTCGGCTACGTGACCTGCTCGCCGCACCTGGCGGAGACCCGCGCGGTCGTGGCCGATGTGCTGCGCGAGCGGGGTGACGTCGTGGTGCTCGACGCGCCCGCGGCGCTCCCCGAAGTGCCTGGCCTGCCCTGCCGGGCGCCGGACAGCAAGTATGCGCAGTTCTGGCCGCACCGGCACGGAACGGACGCCATCTTCCTCGCCCTCCTCCAGCGCCGCGGCTGAACCCCGCGGGCCTACCGTGCGCTGCTGAGGGCGCGTGCGGTGGCGGCCCGCAGCCGGGTCGAGCCGATGTCCGCCTTCTGTCCTTCCGCGTAGCCGGCCCCGTAGCCGTTGCCGCTGTAGGTCAGGCGCGTCTTGCGGGTGAGCGGGTAAGCCTGCTCGATGTTCCGGCGGATCACTTGCCGCCGGTCGGCCAGCACGAGCGTCGCCTTGGAACCGGAGGCAGCGGCGGGGGACGTGGCCGCGCACGCGGCGTTGTGCTCGGCCTCCCTGACCCGGGAGACCACGGCGGTGGCAAACCCGAGCAGCCAACTGCGCCGCCAGGCCCGCGGGCTGCGGCTCCAGCTCGGGACCTGCGCCGCGACCAGGCCCTGCCACATCTGCACCAGCAGGGAGGTGTAGAGGACATCGGCCCGCTCAATGTCGGAGGCGAACCCGAACACGTGAATCCGGGCGCCGGCTTCCACCCGGGGGAGCACGACGCACTGGCAGCGCATCGCGGACGCGACGCCGCAGAGCATGTGCGCCTGGACGCGGGCCCACGGGTTGTCGATGTCCAGGACACGGTCGGCTGGGTGGTCGGTCTCCGGCCGCTCCGCTGCGAGCAGCGCGCGGTCGATCCCGTACTTGGCCATCAGCTCGGCGGCCTTGGCCGTCAGGGCCTGCGCCTCGGCGGGCGTAACACCTACGGCTTCGGCCTTGGCGAGCAGCTTGCGGACGCGGGCGAGCAGCGTGTCGGTCGGCTGGGGGCCGGCCGTCTTTGTGCCTGCTGCCTGGGGATTCACGAAATGGCCTCCTGCTCAAGGGATATGGATCGAATACGTGATCGAAGGCTATCCATGGGCTCCGACATTTCCAGCGCCGAGGCTGCGTTGGCGGCACCTTATCGCCCGGCCTGCGGCGGGCGCCCGGGTCATTGGGCACAAGAATTCACCCGGGACGTCCCTCACGCGGGGGGGCCCGGGCCGCTTACACTCGGCCGCATGTCTGTCCAAATGGCACCTAGCATCCTGTCCTCGGACTTCGCCAGGCTGGCCGACGAGGCCGCGGCGGTCTCCGGTGTCGCCGAATGGCTGCACGTCGATGTCATGGACAATCACTTCGTGCCGAACCTCACGATCGGCCTCCCCGTGGTCGAGGCGCTGCTCAAGCACGCCAGCCTGCCACTCGACTGTCATCTGATGATCGAGGATCCCGACCGCTGGGCGCCGGCTTACGCGGAGGCTGGCGCGCGGAACGTCACCATCCATGCGGAGGCCGCCGGGTCGCCGGTGCGAACGCTCCGGATGATCAGGTCAGCGGGGGCGCGGGCCGGGCTCGGGATCAATCCCGCGACCCCGGTGGAGCCGTACGCCGATCTGCTGCCGGAGATCGACATGCTGCTGCTGATGACCGTCGAGCCCGGGTTCGGCGGTCAGCCGTTCCTGGACTTGGTGCTGCCGAAGCTGCGCCGCGCCCGCGAGCTTGTCAGCCGGCACGGCGCGGCCGTATGGCTGCAGGTAGACGGCGGGGTGACCGAGGACACTATTGAGCGCTGCGCCGACGCGGGCGCGGACGTGTTCGTGGCCGGTTCCGCGGTGTACGGGAAGGATGACCCGGCCGCCGCCGTCCAGGCCCTCCGTGCGCGAGCC
>DATGVY010000661.1:0-18538 GCA_035299845.1 Streptosporangiaceae bacterium | reverse complement strand
CGCTCGGGCTCGTCCTCGGCGGCGTGATCACCGAGTGGGTGTCCTGGCGCTGGGTGCTGTTCGTCAACGTGCCGATCGGCGCTGTAGTCCTGCTGACCGCGCCGCGGTTCTTCAGCGAGTCGCAGCGCCAGCCCGGCCGGTTCGACATCGCCGGGGCGCTCACCTCGACAGCTGGCATGGCCGCGCTGGTGTACGCGTTCATCCGGGCCGCGGCCAGCGGGTGGCGGGACCCGCTGACCCTAAGCGCCTTCGGCGCCGCCGTGGTCCTGCTCGGGCTGTTCCTGCTGACCGAGACCCGGGCCAGGCAGCCGATCACGCCGCTGCGGCTGTTCGCCGACCGCGGCCGGTCCGGCTCCTACCTGGCGCGGCTGCTGCTCGTAGCCGGCATGTTCGGGATGTTCTTCTTCCTCACGCAGTTCGTCCAGGACATCCTCGGGTTCAGCCCGCTGCGGGCCGGCCTGGCCTTCGTGCCGATGACGGCCATGCTGTTCGCCGTGTCACGGGCCGCGCCGCGACTGCTTGCCCGCTTCCCGGCGAGCGCCCTGATGATGGCCGGCCTGCTGCCGGTCGTGGCCGGGATGGCCTGGCTCGCCCAGATCTCCCCGGCGACCGGCTACCTGTCCGGCGTGCTGCTGCCCATGCTGCTGCTTGGCGGCGGCATGGGCGTCGTGTTCGTGCCGCTCACCATGGCCTCACTCGCCGGGGTGCGGCCGGAGGACTCCGGCGCGGCGTCCAGCATGGTGAACGTCATGCAGCAGGTTGGCGGATCCCTCGGCCTCGCCATCCTGGTCACCGTGTACGCCACCGCGACGCGGAGCGCGGCCGGCCACTCCTCGGTCAGCGGGGGGCTGGCGCAGGCCAGGGCGGCCGTGACGCACGGCATGGCCACCGCCTTCGGCGCAGCGACCATCTTCGACGTCTGCGCGCTGCTCGTGATCATCGTGGCGATCGGCATCCGGCGGCGGCGAACTGTCGCACTGGAACCAGCCCGCCAACGCGTCCCGGTCCGCTGACTGGACGGCCAGGAACGGGTGGCCGGCGCCGCGCACTGCGGCGCCGGCCCACCCCATCTGCGGGCTGCTAGTCGGCCGGGGACACGGGCTTACCGGCACTGGCCATGGCGGCGATCTCGGCGTGCGTTGTGAACCATGCCTGCCCGCTGTCCTGCATGGCCGCTACGACGCGCTCCAGCATCCGCATGCAGTAGCCGCGGCCGATGGCCTCCGGATGCATGGTGTAGGTGACAAGCCGGTGATCCTGGCGGGCCGATTCGAATTCCTCCAGCCAGATCCGCTCGACCACGGCCGGATCGGTGAGCAGGCCGCCGTGGAACGAGGTGTAGCCGAAGAACGGCCAGTCGCACAGGCTCCAGTGCCCGGGCAGCTCCAGCAGTCGCCGCTCGCCGGAAGCGACCCAGTACGGCCGGTCATCGGCCATCAGGCTGCTGTCGTAGCGGAAGCCGAGCTCGGTGAGCAGCGCGAGCGTCCCCGGCGTCAGCTCCCAGCCGGGCGACCGGTAGCCGGATGGGCGCACGCCGTGCTTGGCCAGCGCGGTGAGGCCCTGCTCAAGCTCGGCGCGCTGGCCCGCCTCGTCCAGCCGCTCGCTCTGCAGATGCAGGTACCCGTGGTGGCCGACCTCGTGACCGCGGCCGAGAATCGCCCCGATCGTAGCCGGGTGATGGTCGGCGGTATGGCCGGGCACGTAGAAGGTGGCCGGGATGCCGGCCGCCGCCAGCAGGTCCAGGATGCGCCCGAGTCCCCGCACCGGGCCGAAGCGCGCCTGGGACAGCATCGTCAGCCGGCTGGCATACTCCGGGCCCTCGCCGAGCCACGGCGCCTCGGCGTCGACATCAAAGGTCAGCGCCACCGCCACGGCGGCGCCGCCCGGCCAATCCGGCAGGCTGGCTGATATCTCCATTGCCCGTGCTCCCCGCTCGCCGTACGGCAGCGCCAAATGGCGTGGTTGGAAGATTACTGCGGTACGCACTCAGTCCTGGACCGCCGACGGTGACGTAAGGCTTGACACGAGGCTGGCCGCGGTTTCCTGGAATCGGGGGATGTCGCCATAGGGCCGGGCGACGAGCATCGCGCCTTCCAGGCAGCCGATGATCATGCGGGCGATCTCGCGGGGGGGTGCGGTGAGCTGCAGGCTGCCGTCGGCGTGGCCCTGCTCAAGGACGCGCTGCAGCCATGTCTCGTTCTGGTCGAAGAAGGTGATCACGGAGGCTCGCATCGCCTCGGGCAGCGTCGGGTACTCGGCGGCCAGCATCCCGCACAAGCACATCCGCCGCTCGCGGAGCACGTCGAGGTACAGCTCTGCGTAGCCGCGCAGCTTGGCAGGCGCCGCGGATGTGCTGGCGTCGATCGCCGCCAGCGCCTCGCCGAAGCGCTCGCCGTAGCGGCCGATGAGCGCCTCGCCCAGATCGGCCTTGCTGGCGAAATGGTAATGCAGCGCCGCCTTGGTGATCCCCAGCTTGGCGGCGATGTTGGCATAGCTGAACCCGTTGAATCCGCGCTCCTGCGCTAGCCGCTCGGCAACGTCCAGGATCCGCGTTGCGGTGTCGGTGTCACCGTGCCCGCGTGCGGCCACCATGGATCGGCACCTCCAAGCCCTTGACCACTGACCTATCAGTAGGTAAGTATCTGACCTATCAGTAAGTCAGAGTACATCATCTGGCATCGACAGCGCGAAACGGAGGCAATCATGGACAAGACCGAGCACCGCAGCTTTCATGCGCCCGACGAGACCCGCGAGTTCCCCAACGGCCGCGCCGAGATCCTCAAGGTCGGGGGCGGCGAGGTCGGGCGGCTGGTGTTCGAGCCCGGATGGCGCTGGTCCAGCGACGTGAAGCCGATCGCCGGCACCGACAGCTGTGCGGCACCGCACTTCCAGTACCACGTCAGCGGCCGGCTGGCGATCCGGATGGACGACGGCGCGGAGTTCATCGCCGGCCCGGGCGACGTCACCGCCCTGCCGTGCGGCCATGACGCCTGGGTCGTCGGCGACGAGCCGGTGGTGACCGTCGACTGGTTCGGCGCGGGCAACTACGCACGACAGCCTTAGCGCCATACTGACCTATCAGTAAGTAAGTTCGCTGAGGCTGGCGGTCCCGGGCGGGGGAGGCGCTGATGAGCGACACAACGAGCACAATCCCAGCCACGATCGACGACCTGCTCGTCCGGGCACGGTCTGGCCTGCACCGGCTTGACCCGGCGCAGGCCTTCCGCGCAGTCCGGCACGGCGCAGTCCTGGTCGACACCCGGCCGGAGTGGCAGCGCCGCGCGGACGGCGAGATTCCCTGCGCCATCGTCATCGAACGCAACCACCTGGAATGGCGCTGCGATCCCAGCAGCCCGGGCCGGGTTCGCGAAGCCGTCAGCCACGAAGTGACCTGGATCATCTGCTGCGATGAGGGGTATTCCTCTTCGCTGGCCGCGGCGACGCTGCAGGCGCTGGGGCTGCGCAAGGCAACCGATCTGATCGGCGGCTTCCGGGCCTGGCGCGCCGCCGGGCTGCCGGTAGCCACACCTGGACAACCAAGCAGGCCGCGACTGCCGCGACCGTGCGATATCGGCGCCGGCCGGGCTGGCGGATGAGAGCCGACCGCTGGCAGGAAAGAGCGCCTACGGCGGGGTGATCGCGGACAGGTCGTACTCCACGGTGACCGGCAGCGAGGACGAGATCCGCGCGCACCTGAAGCAGATGACCGGCCGGCTCACCCGCCCGGAGCGGGCCATCTTCAACATCCACGTGCCGCCGTACAACTCGCGGCTGGATACCGCGCCGCTGCTCGGCCAGGACCTGAAGGTGAAGACATCGGCGGGCGCCCAGGTCACCGCCCCGGTCGGCTCGGTCGCCGTCCGGGAGGCGATCGAGGAGATCCAGCCGCTGCCTTCATCGGTGGCCGCGAGGTGGTGGTGAGCGCATCAGCTGGGCTGAGGGTCGGCACCATCCTTTTCTCATATGCCACTCTCAGGCTGGCAGTGGTCAATCATGCCGGACAGCTTCCCTAACCAGCCGCGGCAGCCTGCTGATGCGCGTTGATCGCTCCCGGCAGCACAACAACGGGCAGACAGCGGGCCAGCACCGCAGGGACGTGAATGTTTACCTTCCTAAGTGGCAGCGGCGCCAACGTCCTTGTACTCAACGACGCGGGACGGCCTTCGCGGACCGCCCGGCGAGCCTAGAGTTGTCCCTTATGACGGCTCGGCCCCTGCAGCAGATGATGGAGACCGGCTGGGCGGCAGCGCTCGAGCCAGTCGCGGGACGAATCCGGGCGATGGGCGACTTCCTTCGAGCTGAGGTCGCCGCAGGCCGCAGTTACCTGCCCGCCGGCGATCTGGTGCTGCGGGCGTTCCAGCAGCCGTTCGCCGACGTGCGGGTGCTGATTGTCGGCCAGGATCCCTATCCGACGCCCGGCAATCCGGTCGGCCTGAGCTTCTCGGTGGCACCCGAGGCCAGGCGGCTGCCGGCCAGCCTGCTCAACATCTTCCGCGAGTACAGCGAGGATCTCGGCTACCCGAGGCCGGCCAGCGGCGACCTGAGCCCCTGGACCGAGCGGGGCATCATGCTGCTGAACAGGGTGCTGACCGTGGAACCGGGCAAGCCGGGCGCGCACCGCGGACGAGGCTGGGAAGAGGTCACCGAGCAGGCCATCCGTGCGCTCGCCGGGCGCGGCAGCCCGCTGGTAGCGATCCTCTGGGGTCGCGACGCACGCAGCCTGGCCCCATTGCTCGGTGGTGCCAGCTGCATCGAGTCCGCGCACCCCAGCCCGAACTCGGCCGATCGCGGCTTCTTCGGCTCACGGCCCTTTACCAGGGCCAACCAGTTGCTGGAGCAAAACGGCGCACAGCCCGTCGACTGGAAGCTGCCGTAGCGCTGGAAGCTGCCGTAGCGCCCCGAGAATCCCAGTCCCGCACCCGGCCGACGCCGGATCCCCCGTTACCCCGCACCGAGTCCTGCGACACCCGCACGTCCGGCATCGCACGGTGCTTCCGCAAATGCACGGGTCCTTCCGCACCGCACGATCTTCCCGCACCCGTGCGTTTCTCCCGCACGGTCCGCAACACCGCACGATCCCCGCACCGTGGCCCCCCGCACCGCGGTCCTCCCAGACCTGCGCATTTCTCTCACGCCGTATTTTTGTCCGCACCGTTCTTTCCTCCACGTGGCGCGTTTCTCCGCGCCATGGCTTCCTCCGCGCCGTGCCTTCGTCCGGTGCCGGGCTTGAGTCCAGAAATCTAGTGATTCTTTTTCCCGCATACGGCCGGACGGAGGCCATTTTGTCGGTGGCCGTCGATAGTTTTATCGAAGAACATCAAGCTGCAAGCCAGCCGGAGCTGGGAGGAGGGCAGATGCCAGCAGAAAGAGGCTTCCCTCTGGGGCCGTCAGCCGGACCTCACCAGGCGGCGCCTTCCGGCGAGGCCGTCACGGCTGCCGCCATGCCCCACGAGACCGCTCCGCCCGCTGACTCCGCTCCGACCCCCGACTCCGCTCCGGGCCCCGACTCCGCTCCGGGCGCAGGACTTGTCAGGTCAGCTTCACCTGCGCCGAAGCTCGCCAGCGGCCCGGCTAGCCCGCCTGCGCAAGCCGCCCGTCCGGGAACGGCTGCAGCATCGCGGCCCGCGCCTGCCGCGCCGCCGGTGCCTGCCGCGCCTGCCTGGTCTGCACTGCCCGCACCGTCTATCTCGCCTGCGCCGCTTATCTCGCCTGTACCGGAGCCTGCGACATCTGCGGACGATGATGATGAGCCTTTTGACCCGGCGGCGTACGCAGGCGACGGCGATGACGAGGAGCCGTTTGACGCGGTGGCGTTCTTCAACCCGTACTCCGGGCCGCCGGAGGGCGAGGACGCGTGGCTGGCGCGGGTGGCGTCGCCGGTCGCCGATGACTACCTCGCCAGCCAGCAGCCAGGGCCAGGTGCGCAGGAAGTCCTTGCCGCCGGGTTCACCCATCAGGACAGGGACAAGGGCGCGCGGGGGTTTGCTGCGGGCGGGCCGCTCGATGTGATGGAACCCGGCCCCGTCCTCGCCGGGTTCGCCGATGACGCCGTGGGCGACGGGCTGGGCGCGCTGAGCGACGACGAGCTCATCGGGGTGCTGTGCGCGGCGCGGCGGCTCGCGTCCTGGTCCGCCAGCGTGGAACTCGGCGCGGTCAGCCAGCTGGCCGCCCGCCGCGACGCCCATGCCGCCGCCATCAGGGATTCACGCCAGGCCGATCATGTCGCGGATGAGGTCGCGGTGGCTTTGAGGCTGACGTGCCGGGCGGCGGACAAGCTGCTGGGCCTGGCGGCCGGGGTCCGGCGGCTGCCCGCAGTCGCCGCCGCCCTGGCCGCCGGGCGAGTCGACGTCCCCAAGGCCATCGTGTTCTGTGACGAGCTGGCCGGGCTTAATGACGTGCAGGCCGCCGCGGTCGCGGACGTGACTATCGGGGATGCGGCCGGGTTGACGACCGGGGAACTGCACGCCGTGCTGCACCGCGAGGTCCTGGCCGCCGACCCTGAAGCCGCGCGGAAGCGGCGGAAGAGGGCGCAGAAAGACGCCCGTGTCGAGGCCTGGGCCGAAAGCCGCGGCACCGCGGCACTGGCTGGTCGGGACCTGCCGCCCGCCGATGTGCTGGCCGCCGACAAGCGAATCGACGCCACCGCCCGGGCTCTCAAGACCGCCGGGGCCGAAGGCACCCTTGAACAGCTGCGTGCCAAGGTGTTCATCGCCCTGCTGACCAGCCAGCCTCTGTATACCCTCCTGCCCGGCAACCAGGACAGTCACCGGGATGGGGACAGCGGCGGCGGGAACGGCCACGACGGCCGGCCTGGCGAAGGGAACGATGATGCCCCCGGTGACGAGAACGGCAGCGGCGGCGCCCGCCGGCCAGGACCCGGCAGCGGGCCGTCCGGCGGCGCACCGGGCAGCACCTGGCCGGCCGGGCCCGGGCTCCCGCCAGGGCTGACCGGGTCGGTGAACCTCACCATCCCCCTGACCACCTGGCTCGGGCTGACCAGCAGCCCCGGCGAAGCCGCCGGCTACGGCCCCCTCGACCCCGACACTAGCCGCGGGCTCGCCGCCGCCATCGCCGCCCAGCCCGGCAACCGCTGGTGCCTGACCATCGTGCACCCCGACGGACGCGCCGCCGGGCACGGCTGCGCCCGCACCGGGCCGCCCGCCAGCACCGGCCCCCCGGGCCAGCGGGCCGGCCCCGGACCACCCGGCCCGGGCAGCAACCCCTGGCCACCCGGCCAGCGCAACAAGCCCGGACCACCCGGCCAGCGCAACAAGCCCGGACCACCCGGCCAGCGCAACAAACCCGGACCACCCGGCCAGCGCAACAAGCCCGGACCACCCGGCCCGGGCGGCGACCCGCGAGCCTGGCTGGCCGGGATCACGATCAGATGGCTGGAGACCGGCGCCTGCGGCCACCCCCGCGAAACCCGCGCCTACCAGCCATCACCCGCCCTCCGGCACCTGGTCAAGATCCGGGACCGGACCTGCTCATTTCCCGGCTGCCGCCGGGCCGCCCGGCACTGCGATGACGACCACACGATCCCGTTCGACCAGCGCGGAAGAACCTGCGAGTGCAATCTGTCCCCGCTCTGCAGACGACACCACGCAGCCAAGCAAGCCCCCGGCTGGCTCCTCGAACAGCCCCGGCAGCCCGGCACGCTCATCTGGACCCTGCCCAGCGGACGGCAGCACACCGTCACCCCCCGCCCTTACCCCGCCTAGAGCCGGGATGGGATGGGGCGGGGCGGGAAGGTTCAACGGGCCGGCGAGCGCGACGGTCGGCGGTCAGGGCATGGCGCGTGGTGACCCTGGACTGGCCAGTTCCTGCGATGCGAGCGCGTCCCATCGTCGTGCGGGAACGCATCTTTCCATCGCTGGACTGCGAGATCCTCCACCGGGCCGCCCTAGGCAGCTAAGTAGATCCGCCAGATGACAGACTTGCCCGCATGACCTATCTCGCCGCGGCTGATCGTTACCAGCGAATCCCCTACCGGCGCTGCGGGCGGAGCGGGCTCATGCTGCCCGAGGTATCGCTCGGGCTGTGGCAAAACTTCGGCAATGCCACGCCACTGGACACCCAGCGCGCCATTCTGCTACGCGCGTTCGACCTGGGCATCACCCACTTCGACCTGGCCAACAACTACGGGGGAAGCACGCTCAACACGTCAGACGACCCTTTGGGAAGGCTCAAGTACGGGCCGCCGTACGGCACCGCGGAGATCAACTTCGGCCGGATCCTGCGCGAGGACCTGCGGCCCTACCGCGACGAGCTGATCATCTCCACCAAGGCCGGATACGACATGTGGCCAGGACCCTACGGTGACCTGGGTTCCCGCAAGTACCTGCTGGCCAGCCTCGATCAGTCGCTCGCCAGGATGGGCCTGGACTACGTCGACATCTTCTACAGCCACCGGTTCGACCCTGACACGCCGCTTGAGGAAACCATGGGCGCGCTCGCCACGGCGGTCACCTCGGGAAAGGCGCTGTACGCCGGGATCTCGTCCTACTCTGCGCAGCGGACCGCCGAGGCCGCCGCGATCCTGCGCCAGCTCGGCACCCCGCTGCTCATCCACCAGCCGTCATACTCCATGCTGAACCGCTGGATCGAGGGAGGACTGCTCGCCGTGCTGGAACGCGAGGGAGCCGGCTGCATCGCCTTCTCGCCACTCGCCCAGGGCGTGCTGACCGGCAAGTACCTGAACGGGGTTCCGGCCGGCTCGCGTGCCAGCAGAGACGGAACATCACTCGCGGCTGATCAGCTGGCCGATACGACGCTGGGCCACGTCCGCGCGCTGAACGAGATCGCGCGCTCCCGCGGGCAGTCGCTGGCGCAACTGGCGCTGGCCTGGGCACTCCGGGACCAGCGGGTCACCTCGGTCCTGATCGGGGCGAGCAGCGTGGCGCAGCTGGAGGAGAACCTCGCCGCGGCCGGCCACTCGGCCTTTACCGCCGACGAACTCGCCGCGATCGACCGGGACGCCGTGGAGGCCGGGATCAACATCTGGGCCGCGTCAAGCGCGGGCTAAGCATGCATTCCGTGGGGCTGGTACTGCATCCGCTCCGTGACTGCGGCCAGGCCGTCGGAGCGGTGGTTGACTGGGCCGCCGAGCGCGGCGCGAAGGTGTTCGGCACGGCCGAGGAGATCGGCCGGGTGCGGGGCGCGATCGCGGTCAGCGCCGCGGAGCTTGGCCAGTGCTGTGACCTGATCGTCAGCCTCGGCGGCGACGGCACCATGCTGCGGGCCATGCGGCTGGCCGACGGCCATCAGGTCCCGGTGCTCGGCGTCAATCTCGGCCGGCTCGGGTTCCTCGCGGAGGTCGATATCCCCGAGCTTGCGGCCGCATTGTCCGCGATCGACGGGCACCGCTACACCACCGAATCACGCCTGGCAGTGGACGCCGAGATCGACGGCCGCACGCTGACCGGCTTCAACGACGTCGCCGTCGTCCGCGTCCCAGGGCAGGGCAGTGCGCGCGTCGGACTGCTGGTGGACGGGTCGCCTTTCGTCAGTTACGCAGCTGATGCCGTGGTCGTGGCGACACCGACGGGGTCGACTGCGTACAGCTTCGCGGCGGGCGGTCCGATCATGAGTCCAGCTGTCGAGGCGCTGCTCGTCACGCCGGCGGCACCGCATTCGGCATACAACCGCGGCGTGGTCCTGTCGATCCTCGACACTCTCGCGCTGGAGATACTCCCGTCCAGCGGGCGGCTGGCCATCGAGGTTGACGGTCAGGTCGCCCGCTATGTGGGCCCAGGCGATCGCGTTGACCTGCGGGCGCGGCCGGACGCCGCCCGGGTGATCCGGCTCGGCGGCACGACGTTCTACGAGCGGGCCAGGCGCAAGCTGCGGCTCACCGATTCCGCCGAGATCGAGCCGGCCTGACGGGCCGCGGTCAGCCCGGTGGCTGGCCGTCCTGGCCTTCCAGGCCCGGCCCGGGCCGCCACCACGCGGCAACCTGGGCGCGCGAGGAGAACCCCAGCTTGCCGAGGATGTTGGCGACGTGCCTGGCCGCCGTGGCCGGGCTGATGTAGAGTTCTTGGGCGATGGCCTTGTTGCTGCGGCCGCCGGCGATCAGCGCGACGATCTCCCGCTCACGGGCGGTCAGCACGGCCGGGAGTGCCGCAGTATCGCCTGGCCTCGGCGCCAGAGCGGCCCGCGCCGCCGTCGGCACGGCAAGGTCCAGCGCCAGCGCGACGGCCTCGTCACTGGTCAGGCCGGCACCCTGAGCCCACAGCCGCTGGATGACCGGCTCTCCGAGGCTCCGTGCGGCAGCGAGGTATTCCTCGGTCCTCGCTCCGGCGAGGGGCGGCAGCTGCGCTGCCTGGCGCAGGGTAGCAGCGGCGGCCGCGAGTTGCACGGCCTGGGCCGGCTCGCCCGCCCTGACGGCCAGCGCGGCGAACGCCTCGAGCCCGCGGGCCACCCCGATCCGGGATCCGGTGAACTGGCTCAGCCTGACGCTTTCGGCGAGATGCTGCCTGGCGACCGTGAGCTCGCCCTGGTCGAGCGCGACGCGCGCGAGTCCGGCCAGGCAGCGCGCGATCTCCGGCCGCGAATCGATCTCGCGCAGGATGGGCAGCGCCTCCAGGTAGCGGTCGCGGGCGCCGTCAGGATCGTGCCTTAACCGGGCCAGGTCGCCGAGCCCGAGCAGCGTGCGCGCGACGCCCCACTGCTGATCAATGCGCCGCAGCACGACGATCGCGGCATCAGCTAGTTCCTGGGCCTCCCGCAGGCTGCCGCCCTGCGCGGCGGCCGCGGCCCGGCTGCCGAGGGCATATCCCTCGTTCCACCCGTCACCTGCCGCCCGTGCGCACGCAAGTGCCTCGTCGGCACGCAGCCCCGCCTCGTCGGCCCGGCCGGTGTGCAGGGCAACCTCGGCCAGCAGGTTGAGCGCAGCCGCGGTCCAGAATTCGTCGTGCGCGTCGCGGCATAACGTCAGGCCGTCGCGTGCCCACTGCCGCGCCGCGGCAGGGTCGCTGGGCAGGGCAAGCTGAGCGCGGCCGATCAGGGCGGGACCGCGAACGCCGACGGCCAGCCCGGGCGCGTCGATGGCGAGGAAGGAGTCGAACCACTCGGCGCCCTCGGCGAAGGTTCCCCGCACGATCCAGCACGGCCGGATGGCCGTGCAGATCCGCAGGCCAGTCTCCGCGTCGCCATCCGCGAGGCACTGGCTCAGCACTTGCAGCGCATTGCCGACATCGATGTCAAACCTGCGGAAGACGTCGACCCGCGCTGACCAGGGGGCCCGCTTGATCGCCATGCCGACGGCCATGGACTCCTCTGCCACCCGCAGGGAGTACTCACGCAGCCGGCGCTCCCTTTCGGCGGACTCGCCCGCCTCGGCCAGCCGCTCTGCCGCGTACTCGCGGATGGTGTCAAGCATCCGGTACCTGGTCTGCCCGAGCACCTCCGGCTCGACGACCACCAGCGACTTGTCCACCAGCCCGGTGATCAGGTCGAGCACGTGGTCGGCCGGCAGCCTGTCATCCGAGCAGACCTCCTCGGCCATGTCCAGCGACCAGCCAGCGAAGACCGACAGCCGCCGCAGCATCAGCTGCTCGCAGCTCGTCAGCAGCTCATGGCTCCAGTCCATGGTGGCGCGCAGCGTGCGCTGGCGCGCGGGCGCCGTCCGGTCACCGGTGGTCAGCAGCTGGAAACGGCCGCCGAGCCGGGCCGCTATCTGCTCAACAGACAGCACCCGGACCCAGGCCGCGGCGAGCTCGATGGCCAGCGGCACGCCGTCAAGCGCGCGGCAGAGTGTCGCGACGGACGAGGCATTGGCCGGGCCGAGGGCAAATCCTCCTGCGGCCGCGGCGGCACGATCGGCGAACAGCCTGACCGCCTCATAGCCGGCCAGCTCGGCCGGGCCCAGTACGCCAGGCGGCGGCGTCGACAGCGGCGGTACCTGGAAGATGACCTCGGCCGCGACGCGCAGCGGCTCGCGGCTGGTCGCAATTATCCGCAGTCCTGGCGAGCTGGCCAGCAGCCGCTGGCAAAGGCGGGCTGCCGCGTCGATCACATGCTCGCAGTTGTCCAGCGCCAGCATCATCCGCCGCGGCGCGAGCGCGGCGGCAAGTGTCTCAACCAGCGGGCGCCCGCGTTCCTCCACCACCCCGACGGCCGACGCGACCTTCGAGATGACGAGATCGGGCTGCTGCAGGTCACCGAGTTCGACGAACCAGGCCCCGTCGGGGAAGTCGCCGCTCAGCGCGGCGAGCATGCGCACAGCCAGCCTCGACTTGCCGATGCCCCCCGTGCCGCACAGTGTCAGCGCGCGCGCCACCCGGACGAACTCGCGAAGCTCGCCGAGCTCGCGCTCGCGGCCGATGAAGCTATTCGGTTCTTCGTGAATATTGCTCTGCTCTGGATGCGGTATCACTGCTTGACAGTCCAGTCTCGTCCAGCCAGCAGCCGGGGCAGTGTCCAGCACGCAGCAGGTCGGGTCCCGGCCAGGACGGATTTCAACTGAATTCGGTAGCTGACTTCGGACCTTGCATGGAACGTCCCATCATCTCGCCTCGCGGCGGCTCCCGTCAGCATATTGAGCGACTCTCGACGGACGGCGGCGTCCGGGCACCCGGCGCTCGAATATAACGATTTGGCTTCGGCGGCGCGGCCGCCCATCCATCCGGCTGGCCGGCCCGAAGTACGACCGTGGCAATAAAACATCCCTGCCTCGCAAATGCTCAGGGTAATCAGTTGAGCACAGTGAGACACTAGCGTCTCCTGTGCTAACCGCAGGGGCGAGCGGCATCATGCCGCCGCTCCGGAAGGGACACTCATGCCTGGCCACGATGACACGAGCCCGCCCGCAAGCCGCGCTGCTGACGATCGCGAGACTCCGCACCGCCTTTCCCGGCGCTCGGTGCTGAGGGGCGCCGCGGGCGCCGGGGTCGCGGGAATCGCCGCGACCGCCCTCGCCGGCGCCGCCGTACCCGCCTTCGCCGCCACGGCCCGGCCGCCCGCGGGCGCAGCGCGCGGCGCCGAATCCGGGACGACGCACGAGGACACCGCGGAGCAGGTTGTCGTGCACGTGCGCGATGCCAGGTCCGGCGAGATTGACGTGTTCCGCGGCACCAGCCAGACCCGCGTCCGGGATCCGGAACTTGCCGCGCGCCTGCTGCGCGCCAGCCGCTGACGACCGCCAGCGCCCTGCTCTGCCCTTCCCCTGCCCAGTTCGATCTTGTGAGGTAATTGATGTCTTCGCATCGCGAAGCACCGGAGATTTCCAAGGATCCGGTCGCCGACAGCACTGATGTCTACGCATTCGTCAGCCCGGACAAACCCGGCACGGTCACCCTGATCGCCAACTACATCCCGCTGCAGGAGCCTGCAGGCGGCCCGAACTTCTACGAGTTCGGCGACGACGTGCTCTACGAGATACACGTCGACAACGACGGTGACGGCAAGTCCGACATCACCTACCAATTCCGGTTTGAGACCAAGCTGACGACGCCGGACAGCTTCCTCTACAACACCGGCCCGATCGGATCGCTCAGCGATCCCAGCTGGAACAGCAAGCAGTTCTACAAGGTCACCCGAGTCGACAAGTCCGGCTCGCACGTCCTGGCCAGGAAGCTCGCCTGCCCGCCGTGCAACGTCGGCGTGCTGTCCACACCGGATTACGAGGCGAAGCTCGGCCGTCCGGCGGTTCACTCGCTGGGCAGCCATGGCAAGGTCTTCGCCGGTCAGCGCGCCGAGGAGTTTTACGTCGACCTCGGCTCGATCTTTGACCTGGGCAACCTGCGTCCGCTGGAGCAATTCAATGTCTTCGGTAAGGCGCACGGGCTGAAGAGCGCGCCCGGCGTGAACGCCTCCAACCGGCTGAATGTGCATTCCATCGCCCTCCAGGTGCCGATCTCCAGGCTCACCGGGAAGGGACGCCCGACCATCGGCGTATGGACGAGCGCGAGCCGCCAGCGCGCCCGGGTGCACGCCGGCGCGGACACCGCCAGCTTCGTCAGCGGCCCCTTCACCCAGGTATCACGGCTGGGCAATCCGCTGTTCAACGAGGTCATCGTCCCGCTGGGCGACAAGGACCACTGGAACAGGGTGCGGCCGGCGGACGACAAGCAGTTCGCCAAGTACGTCGCGCACCCCGAGCTGGCCGGGCTGCTGCCCGTGCTCTACCCGGGCGCGTTCCCGCATCTGGCCGCGCTGGACAAGGCCCGCACGGCCCGCGCCGACCTGGAGGCGATCCTGCTCACCGGCATCCCGTCCGGCATCATCAAGGGATTCACGAACTTCACCGGCACGGTGCAGGCAGACATGCTCCGGCTGAACACGTCGATTCCGCCCACGCCCGCCAGCTCCAAGAAGTTCAGCATCCTCGGCCTCATCGGCGGTGACCCGGCCGGGTTCCCGAACGGGCGCCGGGTGACCGACGACGTGGTCACCATCGAACTGCGGGCCATCGCCGGGGCGACGGTCCCGCTGGTAGACCCCAAGTACGTGGTCGATGCGGTGGTCGCGAACGTCACCGACGGCCTCACCGGCACCAGCGTCAAGAACCAGCCGCTGACGGCGTTCCCCTATCTGGGAGTGCCCTATGACGGTTACCACAACCCGTCCTGACCGGAGGGGAGTTACCTGGCGCCGGCCAGCGCGACGTCGCCGCTGGCCGGCGCCAGGTTCCCCGGTCCCTCCTGATGCAGCCGGTCGCCCGGCCGCTACCGAAGGCAGGAGCACACAGCGATGACCGAGTACGTCCCCGGCCCGTCCAGCTCCGGCAGCGTCGTGCTCGATGTCGGTCCCGGCATCGGCGCGCTGGTGCTGCACACCCCGGCCACCCTGGACGGCGTGGAGATCGAGATCAGCCCGCGCGGCGTCTCTGCTGCCCGGCGCACGCACTCCCAGGTGCGGGAACGCCGGACCGCCGGCGGGGTCAGGTACGCGGCCGTGTACCCGGGGCTCAGCGCCGGCGACTACACGATCTGGGCTGACGCCACCACCCCTGCGGGCGAGGTGAGCATCGCGGGCGGCAGCGTCACCAGCTATCAGTGGCCAGCTGATGCCGCTGCGCCCGCAAGCGGCCCAGGAAACGGGTGAGCAGGTCGTTGACGACTGCGGGCTGCTCCATGCTGACCATGTGCCCGGCGCCGGCCACGCGGCGGTAGTCCGCGCCGGGGATCCGCCCGGCCAGCACGCCGGCCATCGCGAGGAATCCCGGCACGTCATGCTCGCCGGCCAGGACCAGGGTCGGCATGGCCAGCTGCTCCAGCGCGTCGACGGGCGCCGGATCGTCCGGCTGGTGCGGATCCTGGCCGAGCCAGTGCTGGCCCGGGTAGCAGCTGACCATGGCCGCCAGCTGGTCCGCCAGTTCTGGCCGCTGCCGCGCAGTGGCGAACAGCGGATGGGCCAGCCAGGCGGCGCGGCCGGCCTTGACGCCGCCGGCCTGCACCTGGCGGGCGACCTCCGCCAGGCCAGCCGCTGACGCCGGGTCCCACGGCACGCCGTCGAGCACGGCGTCGAGCAGCACGAGGGCGCGGACCCTGGCCGGCGCGAGCAGCGCGGTCTGCAGCGCCACCTGGCCGCCAAAGGACAGGCCAGCCAGCACCGCGACGGCGATGCCCAGGTGATCAAGCAAGGCCATCAGGTCGCCGGCGTGGGTATAGGGCACGGCAGGATCGAACGGCCCGGAAGAGCCGAACCCGCGGCAGTCGTAGCGCACCACGCGGAAATCCCCGGCGAGGTGCCCGACCTGCGGATCCCACATGCGCATGTCCAGCCCGAAGCCGTGCACGAGCACCACCGCGGGCCCGGTCCCTGCCACCTCGAACGCCACCCTGGCGCCCGGCAACTCCAGCATGCCAGCGGCGCTGCGCTGCACCGTCATCCGGCCTCCGCCGTGTTGCTCATCGGCTTCTCCTGCCCAGGCCAGCCCCGACCTTCCTAGGCCGGCGCCATCAGGCAGCCGTCCCAGTAGGCCTCGACCCTGGGGCGGCGCCTGCCGTGCAAGCCGATCTCCAGGGTGCCAGGCCGGCGGCCGCCAAGGGGCCGGAAGTTCAGCTCCACGCCGGGCGCGCTGACCGGGCTGAACCCGGACAGGCCGGCCGGCGGCTCGGTGGCGGCATGCATCCACGGCGGGGCACCCGCGCAGCACATCCGCGGGTATGCGGCCCAGACCCAGAGCCGCCCGCCGCGCTGGCCGATGTACTCGGCCGCTTCGCTGCTGATCTCGACCACCATGCCCTCACGATAGGGCCGGCGGCGCCGGGCTGCGAGCCTGCGCACCGCTGCTGACCGGCCAGGCGGCAAGTCTTGACGCGCCTTTGCAATGGTATGATACTCGGACCAAAGGCCGGTGGAGGTGGGGATGGCGGCTAGCGCGGGCGTTGAGTTCGGATGCGTGGTGGCAGCAGCTGGCGCCCCCGGCGCCAGCGACCGCGAGCTCTACCAGGGCATGCTGGCGGACTGCGACCGCTACTTCGAGCTTGGCTACCGGACGATATGGGTGCTCGAGCACCATTTCAGCGACTACTTCCCGACCCCCGATCCAGGCCTGCAGATCGCTCATCTGTCCGGCCGCTTTCCTGACCTGAGCTTCGGCACGTGCGTGATCGTCACGCCGTGGCACGACCCGCTGCGGCTGGCCGGCCAGATCGCGATGCTGACCCAGCTCACCGATCAGCCGCTGCACCTGGGCCTTGGCCGCGGAACCGCCAAGTTCGAGTTCGACGCGTTCGGCCTGAGCATGAGCGAGACGCGGGCACGGTTTCAGGAAACCTGGGAGATTCTCCGCTATGCCCTATCGGGCGAGCCATTCAGCTATGCCGGGCGCTACCTCCGCGTGCCCGAGCGCATCCGCATCCGGCCCACGCCCAGGACCGGGCAACTGCATTTCTACGGTGCCATCGGCAGCCCGGACAGCGCCGGCATCATGGCCAGCCTCGGCCTGCCGCCGATCTGCAACACGATCGGCGATCTCACCCGGCAGTCGGACGCGCTGCGGGCCTGGGAGGCCGGGGCAGCCGCGGCCGGCCTGGACGTCTCGGACACGACCTTCCCGCTCATGATCGATTGCATCGTGGCGGACACCGACGAGGAGGCGATCAGGGAGGCGTGCCTATACAAGCCGCGCTTCATGCAGGCACAGATCGACCACTACGCACCGCACGCAACTGACTGGGCCAACACGCCGGGCTACGAGGCCTGGCAGCGGATCTTCGCCGGGATGGAGCAGCGGACCCGGCCAGAGGGCATCGTGCCCTGGTGCGAATGGCAGCTCATCGGCTCGCCGGAAACCGTGCGGCGCCGGCTCCAGCTGTATCTGGATGTCGGCTTCAACCACCTCATACTCCATTTCTCCACACCGGGTATACCGATGGACGTCAGGCACCAGTGGGCGGCCCGCTTTGCCGCCGACGTGGCGCCATATTTCGGTGCGGCGCAGCCGACCCGGCCGGCCGCTGGCGGGCGGGCGTGGTAGCCGCGGGCGGCCGCCTGGCGGGCCGGGCCGCCCTGGTCACCGGAGCCGCGTCCGGGATAGGACGGGCGACAGCGCTGCGCTTCCTGGCCGAGGGCGCCCTGGTGACCGCGGCCGACGTCGACGGCGGCAAGCTGACCGCGGCGTTCCCCGGTGATCAGGAGCGGCTGGTCACCGTGACCGGCGACGTATCCGATCCCGCGGACACCGCCCGGATGGCTGCAGCTGCCGCCAGCGCTAGCGGCGCCCTGGACATCCTGGTCAACTGCGCCGGCATTGCCAGGTACACCAACTTCCTTGAGCTGCCGCTGGAAGAATGGCAGCGCGTCCAGGACGTCAACGCCACGGGAACGTTCCTGGTGGCCCAGGCGGTCGCCCGCCAGATGACCGGGATGCCGCGACCCGATGGCCGGACCCGCGCGATCATCAACATCGCCTCCATCGAGGCGCACATCGTCCTGGCCAGCAGCGGGCACCCGCAGGTCCACTACAACGCATCCAAGGGCGCCGTGCACATGATCACGCGGGCCCTCGCGGTCGAGCTGGCCGCACACGGGATCCGGGTCAACTCCATCTGCCCTGGCATTATCGACACCCCCCTGGCGGCATTCGCCCTGGCCAGCGAGGAGAAGCGGGCCCGGATCCTGGCCCAGGTCCCGCTCGGGCGGATCGGAGAACCCGGTGATATCGCCGCCGCAGCGCTGTTCCTCGCCTCCGAGGAGTCCAGTTACGTGACCGGTGAGGCGCTCGTGGTCGACGGCGGTTACATCATCCAATAAGCGCGATCCCTCACCCGGAAATGCGCCGACCAGGAAGAGAGGCCGCGCATGGCACAGGAACTGCGCATTGGCGAAGTCACGTTCTCGGTGCAGGCCGAGGGAAGCGGACCGCCGATCGTCTTCATCCACGGCTGGAGCATGAGCGGGCGCTTCTTCCGGCGCCAGCTCAGCCACTTTGCGGCCGCGCACCGCGTGATCATTCCCGACCTGCGCGGGCACGGCAGGTCGGAGAAGGTCCTGCATGGCCATACCGTGCCGAATTATGCCGCTGACCTGCACGCGATCCTGGCCGAGCTGTCGGTGCGGCGGCCGGTCCTGGTCGGCTGGTCGATGGGCG
>DATGVY010000660.1:0-3497 GCA_035299845.1 Streptosporangiaceae bacterium | reverse complement strand
CCGACCTAGGCAGCCGGGGGGATCCATGGCCGATGGTTAACGCGCCGCAGGCGGGAGGGCTGCGCGGACGCGCCACCCACACGCCATAGCGGTTCTCAAGACCGGCCATGCAACACGCCTGACTTGCACGAGTCGCCTTCGCCAGCGAGGGCTTGGGCACGTATTCGGCAGCGCAGTTGGATCCTGATGATCATCCACCAGGAGCTAAGTGGTTGCGCCCTGGACTTTCTCGTACAGCAGATGGCCGGCTGCTCAGCTGGCGAGTGCCCGCTCGACTTAGGGCGCGGTAATCGTCGACCAGGCCGGGCAGGAGCCTGAGATGGACGATCGTGCCGTCGCCTGCTGGCACGAGGTCGACCACCTGGCACACCGCGGCGGCTTCCTCGTCACCGGCGACCACGAGGGCCCCTGGGTTGATCTGGGCAGGGTCGCGGGCCTCATCGAGGAAGGTCCAGACATAGCCGGTCTCGTCTTCGTCGTTGAGGTCGGCGGTGATATCCACGTGGTACATCTCACCCCTCCTCTCGCCAGGTCGTGCTTCTAGCGTACTGGGGATTGGGCTGCGGGGGGCCGAGGGCTTCGAGCAGTTGCCCTAGCTCCTGATCGTCGGCACGATGAAGGCGCACGGTGAAGTGCGGGCGCAGCGCAGTGGGCAGCAACTCGAATCCGTGCTCAGCTAGCCGGCCGACAGTCGGCAGGTAAATGGTGCGGAAGGTGGCGAACCGGCGGCGGAGCAGGTCATCGAGTGGCAGGCCGAGAACTGCGAAAACCGAGATGCCCAGCAGCGGCTGCCCGTCGAGTGACCAGGCTCGTGCGGTTCGCTGCGCATGGCTGCGCAGTTTGTCAGCGGTGTCGCGGCCTCCCCGGATGACCAGTGTCGTGGCGGCAGGTGGCTGCTCGGCGCGCAATCGCGGACGCTGCTCGATCCGCTCGCCCAGCACTCGCCAAGGCTACTGCGACAGGTAAGGGGCGGAGGATGTCGCGGCCATGGACGCGTATTTTCCACAGGCAGCCGCACACAGCCGCCACAAGCCGGACACGGCCGCATACCGCGCGGGTGAAACACAGCAGTCCCTGGTCCGCATGCTTGCAGCTAAGGGACTGTTTTGCTGGGCTTGGCGGAGGGTGTGGGATTTGAACCCACGAGGACTGTCACCAGCCCTAGCGGTTTTCAAGACCGCCGCCATCGGCCACTAGGCGAACCCTCCTAGCCGCGATTCGTCGCGCGCCTAACCTGTGAGAGGTCGCCTGGCCCGCAACTGTCCGCCGCTCCGACACCGTGGCCAGGACAGCGGCCCGGCGTCCGGTCCAGCCTCTCATATTCCGTCATCTTCCAGCGCCCGCGCACTGCCCCGGGCCCTCCGGGGCAGCTTGCGAACAACGTGACGGTATGGCTGAGCGCGGCCGGGTATGGCCAGATCTTCCTGCTGGCCTGATCCCTGCGCGGAATCCGCTCGTTGGCCTATACCGGCCAGCATGGGGGCTGTCAGTTTCGGGGCTGTTCAGGCCTATCGCCTGGGCAGGCGCAAGGACGCCCGCGTAGCGGCCGACTGGGCTGCCCGCGGCAGCAGCCCCCGGTCTGCGGTGACTGGTGACGTCTCTTAGTCCGCTGCTGGTCTGCGTAACCCTCGTGGCTGACCACGATGGCGGCGTCGGCGAGCAGTGTCGCCGGGAGTCCCGCCAGGCGCCCGGGCACTGGCAGGCGATGGCTGCGTAAATCCCGGTCTTGCCAGGGGGATGCCAGGTCGGCGGGCCGGACGAGATGAGTAGGCTCGCTGGTGGAGGAGGTCACATGCTGCCCCCGTTCGGCTGGGAAGCGGCTGTCAGCCGCTGGCAGTTCGCGCCCGTCGTCACGGGATTCGTCGTCATCGCCGCCGGCCTGTACCTGTGCGGCGCCCAGCGGGTGACCAGGCGGCATCCGGCCAGGCCCTGGCCGCCGTGGCGGACCGCGATGTTCCTCGGCGGGCTGGCCGTCGTCGTGGTGGCCACGCAGAGCGGCATCGGCGCCTACGACGACGTGCTGTTCTGGGATCACATGGTCCAGCACCTGATGCTGATCATGGTCGCGCCGCCGCTGCTGATCGCCGGCCAGCCGGTCACGCTGCTGCTGCACGCGAGCAGGAACCCGCTGCACACGTGGGCGAAGCGGGTCGTGCGCTCCCGCGTCGTCAGCTTCCTTACCTGGCCGGTCCTCGGCTTCGTGGCCTACAGCGCGGCGATAGCCGCGGCGCACCTGACGGACCTGGCCAACCTCGTGGCGACCAACGAGAGCGTGCACAACGCCGAGCACGCCGCGTTCCTGCTGGTCGGGTATCTCTTCTTCCTGCCGATCCTCGGTCACGAGCCCATCCGCTGGCGGCTCTCCTATCCGGTGCGGTTCGTCATCCTGGTCCTCGTCATGCCGGTCGACACCTTCACCGGCCTCGTGCTCGGCTACGGGAACGCCGGGACGCCGGGCATTCCGCCGGGTCCCAGGCCCGTCTGGGCGCCCGGCCTCGTACAGGACCTGCACTGGGGCGGGGCCATCATGTGGGTCGGCGGCGACGCGATCATGTTCGGCCTGATGATGCTCGTCTTCCTGGTCTGGAGCCGCGATGAGCGGCCGGCCGCCAGCGGCCGGGGCTGGCTTGAGACGGCCAGGAAGGCCAGCATGGCCAGCCTTGTGGCCGCACATCCCGCGGCGAGCGCACCGGGGCCCGGCGGCCAGCCCGCCGGCGACCCGGCGGGTCACGACCCGGCCGCTGGCGACCTGGCGGCTGGCGGTGACTGGTCCGGGCCGGGCGGGATCGACGACGACGAGCATCTCGCCGCCTACAACGCCTTCCTGGCCAGGCTGAACGAGTCAGGGCCCGGCGGCCGCCGCTAATTTCCGCGAAATGTGAGCACGGCTGAACCCGGGCAACAGCCGATACGTGCATATAGACGCGGGCAACCTCCCATGTGGGGGTCTCCGCTGGGCCGTGCCGAGGGACTAGTGGCCCCGTCCCCCGGCCGGTCCGGCGGTCCGCCCGGTCCGCCGGCTCCGGCTATGCCGCAGGCCTGATGCCGGCTCCGCAGTACGCGGCAAGCCAGCTGGCCGGGCCCAGGCACGGGTCCATGCGGCACGACTTACTCAATTACGGCTATCTTTCGGTGAACCGGCTCAATGATGCAGCCGTTACAGGGGAGCAATGCGCGTGGTGGGGCCGGCGCGTCGCGGCTGGCATGTCTGCCTGCCGTCTTGCTTCCACCCCTGTGCCACCGCGTGGAACCCTCTGGAAGGAGCACGCTGATGTCGGTTATCCACAGGACCGCTGCCGCGGCTGTCGCCGCGGGCATGACCGCGGCGGCGGGGCTGGCGATGGCACCTGCAGCCGGGGCGATGGTGCACTCGCAGCCGTCCTTCATCGGGCAGTTTCATAAGCTCAGAACCATCGGCTCGACGGTGCCACGGAACGGGGACGTCAACCCGTACGGGACGGTGCTGATCCACCATAGCCGCGGCAAGCTGCGCCGGG
>DATGVY010000659.1:0-21994 GCA_035299845.1 Streptosporangiaceae bacterium | reverse complement strand
GCAGGGCTACCCCATGGACTTGGCGCCGTCCAGAGACTCGCGGATGATGTCGGCGTGACCGGCGTGCTGGGCTGTCTCCCCGATCACGTGGAGCAATACCCGGCGCGCGGACCAGCTTGCTCCCTGCTCGTACCAGGGCGCCTGCGGCAACGGCTGGGAGACCTCCAGATCAGGCAGCGTCGCCACCAGTCCGTCAGTCCCGCGCGCCGTCTTTTCATACTCATCAAGCAGCCCGGCCAGCGTCTCCCCGGCCAGCATCCGGAAGCCGGCCGACCAGTCATCCGGGCCCGTCGCCTCCGGCTGCCCCATCGCCGCTGGGCCCTCGGTGATGAAGCCGATCCACTGCCGCTCGACGAAACTGACGTGCTTGATCAGGCCGCCGAGGCAGAGCTGGCTCACCGTCGTGCGTTGCGCGGCCTGCTCATCAGTCAGGCCGCGGATCGTGTGGCGCAGGAATCGCCGGTGCTTGGCCAGCGTTTCCAGCAGGTCGGCGCGCTCGCCAGCTCCGGCTTGCCCGGCCTCGGTCGTCGTCATGCTGTCCGCCTTCCGCCTGGTCGTCTGGCAGAACGCTACGGCCTGGTACTGACATCTCGTGCTTGCGGATGCGCACGTTCCGGTCGGCCAACGCGGCGTGACAGCGGGCAGGCCCGCTTTGCCGCGCCCGGTGACCAGCGGCTGCGCGTGGCCAGCACCCGGCCCTATACGCTCGCGACCAGCAGCGTGCGTCACCGCACGCCGCGACGACCGGGAGAGAGCCGATGGAACAGATGCTCGCAGCTGGCCTGCCGCAGCTGGCGACGCTGGGCGGGACCGCGCTGCCGCTGGTCGGCCGGGCCCGGGTGTACGCGTGCGGGATTACCCCCTACGACGTCACGCACCTCGGGCACGCGGCGACCTTCGTGTGGGTCGACACGCTGGCCCGCGTGCTGCACGCGGGCGGTGCCGAGGTGATCATGTGCAGGAACGTGACCGATGTGGACGACGTGCTGCTGGCCGCCGCGAGCCGGGCAGGCTCACCGTACGGCGAGTTCGCCGCCATTCAGCAGTTCTACTTCGACCGGGACATGGCTGCGCTCGGCGTGCGCCCGCCCGCCATCCAGCCCCGGGCGCATGCGTACATCGAGCAGGTGATCGGGCTTGCCGCGGGGCTGCTGGCACGCGGCATGGCCTATCAGCGGGACGGGCAGGTGTACTTTCGGGGTGCTGCCGTCGCGGCGCGGGCGGGCGTGGACCGGCCGACGGCGCTGCGGCTGGCCGCGGAATACGGCGACCGGCCGGATGACCCGGGCCGGGATGATCCGCTTGACGTGCCGCTGTGGCTGGCGTCGCAGGGGGACCAGCCTGCCTGGGCGAGCCCGTGGGGACCCGGCAGGCCCGGCTGGCATGCCGAGTGCGCGGCGATGGCGCTGCATACGTTCGGTCCTGCGGTCGACGTGCAGGCCGGCGGCGGCGACCTGCGGTTCCCTCATCACGCCTTCCAGGCTGCGCTCGCCGAGGCGTTCACCGGCGTCATCCCGTTCGCCCGGGCGCGGCTGGCGGCCGGGGTGGTCCGGGTGGGCGGGGCGAAGATGGCCAAATCGGCCGGAAACCTGGTCCTCGTCAGCGAGCTTCTCGGTGCCTACCCGGCGGCGGTCGTGCGGCTGCTGATCCTGGACCGCAGGTGGGACCGGGACTGGGACTACGACCGCGCTGGCCTGGATGCGGCGGCGGGACGGCTGGAGCGCCTGCAGGCCGCGGCCGGGCGCCCTGACCGCGGCGCGGCGGGCGCAGGCGGCGCGGCGGTGGCTGCCGTGCACGCCGCGCTGGCCAGTGACCTGGACGTGCCAGCGGCGCTCGATATCGCAGAGGATCAGGGCGGACAGGCCGCCCGCGTGCTCGGCTCGGTCCTGGGACTCTGGTAGCCGTCGCGCCAGGGCCCGGGCGCCCGCGCGCCAGGCAAACCGAGATGAGGGGCAAACCGACGATGAGGGGATGGCAAATGGACGACGGGATCACCGCCACGCTGGGCATGCCCTGCGGGCCGGCGATCATGCAATGAGCTGTCCGGGGAACGCGGGCGCATCCGGTGCCCTCAGCTGAGGACCGGCTGCCCCTGTCCGGCCAGGACGGGGCGGCCTCGTCCGGCCCTTCGCGCCAGCAAGCCTCGCGGGGAACGCTGCTCCGGCGGGGTTTCGTGCTTGAAGGCATCACGCTGGCGTGGAACGTTGTCGGCGTCGTCGTACTGGCTGCGGCCGCGGTGCTGGCCCGTTCGGTGGCACTCGGCGGCTTCGGGCTCGATTCACTCATCGAGATCGGGGCGAGCACCGTGGTGATCTGGGAGCTGTCCGGTGCCGGGGAAGAACGCCAGCGCCGGGCCCTGCGCATCATCGGCATCGCGTTCCTCAGCCTCGCCTGCTACCTCGCCATCCAGAGCACCGCCGTCCTCGTCGCCCGCTACCACCCGCACCACAGCCCGCTCGGGATCTCCTGGACCGCGGTCACCGCCCTGGTCATGCTCGCCCTGGCCGCGGGCAAGGAGAACACCGGCAGGAAGCTCGGCAATCCGGTGCTGCGCACTGAGGGACGCGTCACGCTCGTCGACGCGCTGCTCGCCACAGCGGTCCTCATTGGGCTCCTCCTCAATGCGTCGATCGGCTGGTGGTGGGCCGATCCGCTGGCCGGCTACGTGATCCTGGCCTATGGCGTTAGGGAAGGCCGGGCGGCATTGCGCGGCGCCCCGTGACCGCCGGCCCGGTGACGACGGCCGGCCGCTCGGCCTTACCGGCCGGGGGTTTGTTGCCACTGGAGACGAGGGCTGCGGAGCGCGACCGGCGGCGTGGTGCGCGCTGCCGGCCGGCCGGCATTGTGCGCCGGTCGTGCGGGTCGTAGATTCAGCAATGACGGTGCGAGTCCGTACTGTGCGGTGACAGCCCGCAAGTTCTGCCTGTGGCGGAGCAATCCGGTGTGATTCCGGGCCAACGGTGAGAGTCCGACCAGCTGCGTTAGTTGCGCCTGCGGGCGCGCCGGTTGGCGTCGATGGAGGACTGTCACATGTTCAACGGAAAGATTACCGAGATCGGGACTGTCGCCGGCTGCGACGGCGGCTTGGTCATCGAGGGACCCAAGACGCCGGCCGGGATCCGGCCGGGCGGGTCAGTGTGCGTCAGCGGCGTGTGCCTGTCGGCTACAGCGGTTGGTGACGGCTGGTTCCGCGCTGATGTCTCGGCCGAAACGGCCCGGCGCAGCCGCTGGCCCGACTTAGGCCGCGGGCACGGCGCTACGTGGCGCCGGCCGCCGGGTCATGGCGCTGAACGCCAGGCTGGCGGCCGGCGGTCGAGAAAGGCACGGATGCCTTCTTGCGCCTCAGCACTGGCGAATAGCCGCGCGGACAACGCCATCATGTCAGCCCCGCCGGCTGCGAGCCGCTGCCGGCGCCCGGCCGTCAGTAGCTTCTTCGTCTCCGCGGCTCCTTGCGGCGAGGTCTCGCGGATCTGCGTCACGAGCGCCCCCACCATGTTGTCGATCTCCCCGTCTGGTACCGCGACCGTGATCAGGCCGAGCTGCGCGGCGAGTGCCGCGGTGATCGTCTCGCCGGTCAGGTAATAGCGCGCTGCATGCCGCGGATGCATGATGTCCAGCGTGGTGAGCGAGATTATCGCGGGAGCCACGCCGATGCGTGCCTCGGTGAACGCGAACGATGCGCTGCTGTCGGCGACGGCTAGGTCGCACGCGCCCACGATGCCCATGCCGCCGGCCCGCACGTGCCCGGTGACCCGGGCGATGACCGGCTTCGGCAGCTCCACGATCATGGTCAGCACGGCCATGATCGCGGTCGTCGCGTCCGTCATCGAGCCGCTGCTCGCGGCCTTGAGGTCGGCGCCGGCGCAGAACACCCGGCCGGTGTGCGTCAGCACGATGGCGCGCACGGACGGATCCGCGCTGGCCTGGGTGATCCGCGCGGATAGCTCGGCGACGAGCTCCCCGGACAGGGCGTTGCGGTTATCCGGCGAATCGAGGGTCAGCGTGGCGACCTGTTCGCGGACGTCATATCGGACGAGCTGAGTCATCTCAGGTCACCTTAGGTTCGTGGCCGCGGGCGAATCGGGCACAGGAGATCACCCGATGGTGGCAGGAAGACACCCTGCAGGGGAGACGTGCTGACGTAGCGACAAATCTATCGTCGGCTTCGAGTAGCTCGCCGCCGAGCCAGTGTCGCCAGCCGGGCGGATGGCACGGAGTCAAGGGAGAGCCGGATGGGTTACTTCAGCAATGCTGCGGAGGTCGATAAGTACATCGGCGGGATGTTCCGGCACGCGGCCGACCATCCAGAGGTTGGCCCGAAGATGAAGGCCGCGGACATCGTGCTGAAGGTGATCTACGTGTACCCGGCCTGCGAGCTGACCGTGGTGTTCCGCGATCCGATGCTCGTCGCCATGGATGACGCCGGACCCAGCAAGCCGACGACACCCCGTACCCGGGCCCGGGGTCGCAGGGCCGTCACCGGCAGGGTCCGTGGCCCGGGGCCGGGCAGCCGGCCGGGAGCGGAGCGTGCGCGGTGGGCTTGCTGCGCAGGGAGGCGCGGGTGAGGCCGCCGTTCGTGCGGCGTGACGGGGCCGGTGACCGCGCGGCTGGGCCCGAGCCATGGCAGCGGGGAACACTATGTAGCATGTAGTGGGCGATAGACTACATTAAGTGATCGCCAGGGATGCCGTGGGATCACGCGGGACGAGTTCAGGGTTGCCAGGGGCAGGCCGTTCGCGGTGGCTCCGCTGGCGGTGGCGCGGCCGGGGGGTGCGGGCCGGCCGTGAGTTCGAGCTGGCCACGCGGCTGGCGGCCATCGTCGAGTCGTCCGGCGACTCGATCGTCAGCGCGACGCTGGACGGCGTGATCACCAGCTGGAACGATGCTGCGGAGCGCATGTACGGCTACGCGGCCGGCGAGATCATCGGACGCAGCACGTCCCTGCTCATTCCGCCGGATACGGTCGCGGAGCTGATGCCCATTCTCAAGCGCGTGCGGCAAGGGGAGAGAATCGAGCATTTCGAGACCAGGCTACGCCGCAAGGACGGAAGCATCATTGAGGTGTCGCTGTGCGACTCTCCGATCCGGGACGCGAGCGGCGCGGTGGTCGGGATATCCGCCATTACCCGGGACATGACCGAGCGCAACCGTGCCGAGGCTGAGCGCCGCGCGCTGGAGGACCGGCTGCGCCAGTCCGAGCGGCTGGAGAGCCTGGGCCAGCTGGCCGGCGGGATCGCCCATGACTTCAACAACCTGCTCGCCGCCATCCTGAACTTCGCCGCCTTCGTGGCTGAGGAGACGGCCGACCAGCCCGCGGTGCGGGCCGACGCCGAGCAGATCCAGGCCGCGGCGCAGCGTGCCGCCCGGCTCACCAGGCAGCTGCTCATCTTCAGCCGGCGCGAGACGCCCCAGCTGCAGACGCTCGACCTCAACGCCATCGTGGCCGACGTCCACAACCTGCTATCCCGCAGCATCGGGGCGCACATCGAACTGCGCACCGAGCCGGCTGACGACCTGCCAGCCATCGAGGCCGACCGCGGCCAGGCTGAGCAGGTGCTGCTCAACCTGGCCATCAACGCCCGCGACGCCATGCCGCAAGGCGGCACCCTGACGATCAAGACGAGCCTCGCCGAACTCGGCGACGGCGACGCCCGGCTGCATCCCGGTAGCAGCCCTGGCCGCTACGCCGAGCTGGCCGTCAGCGATACAGGAACCGGCATGAGCCCGCAGACCGCCGCCCGCATCTTCGAGCCGTTCTTCACCACCAACCCCCCGGACCAGGGCACCGGCCTTGGCCTGTCCACCGTGTACGGCATCATCACCCAGGCCGGCGGCCACATGAGCGTCGAGTCCGAGGAAGGCGCCGGCACCACCTTCCGGCTCTACTTCCCCGCCACCGGCGCAGCCACCGCGGCAGCGCCCGCCGCATCCTTGCCCGGTACCCAGGGAAACGGGGAGACGGTCCTGGTGGTCGATGATGAGCCCGCCGTGCTGGAGGTCACCTCGCGGATCCGGCGGCAGAACGGCTACGCCACCCTGGAGGCCGCCACCTACGAAGAAGCGTTGTCCCTGGCGGCCTCCTGCGACTTCCAGCTGCTCCTGACCGACTCCGTCCTGCCCCGCATGTCCGGTGCCACGCTGGCCGAACGCGTCGCCGGGCGGAGGCCAGGGCTGGCCATCTTGTACATGTCCGGCCACACCGAGGGAATGCCGGGCGCGCAGCCGGCCCCCGGCGAGGAAGCAGCGCGTATCCAGAAGCCGTTCGACCAGCAGACCCTGCTGGACACGGTGCGCGCCGTGCTGAGCGCGCATCCGCGACCAGGATCATGACCGCTAGAACGCGGCCCGCGAAGATGATGCCACCGCTCCGCACTCCAAGCGCGCGGAGCCGCCCATTTGCGGTGATCCTGCCTGATGATCTTCACCCGGGCGTAGACGGCCCAGCCGTCATTGCCGGGTTGCCGGGTGACGGGGAAGGGCCGTCGCATTAGCCCGGCCGAACCAGGCCGCCGGGACACGTCGAGGGGCAGCATGAGCGTGCTCGCCGCTGCTGTCACCGGCCCTGATGCCCGGTTGCCCTTCGGACCTGACCGCTGGTGTAGGGAGGGGACGGCCGGCGTACCGCCGGTTACCCGGCGCGGCATCAGACGCGGCCTATAGCCGAGTCGTCTGCTGGCCAGCGCGCGGCACGTCAACGTGCCATTCGCCGATGACGCGGTCCTCGCCTGGCCATGAGTCGGCACAGAGAACGGTCGGCAGAGGCTGCGTGGCTGATCGTCGACATCCAGGGTGGGGTGCCCATCCGGCCGTGCGGCTACTCCTCGTGGAGGACGGCTGTTGTGATCCTGCGGACGCGTTCGGGGTCGGCGATCGTGTCGATCTCGATGATCTTGCCTTCGGCGACGGTGAAACCCATCACAGTGACGGGCCGTCCGCGCCGAGTGACGACCACCCCGGCTGCGCCGTTCACCAGCGCGGGGCGCAGGCCGACAGCCGGCAGGGCGGTCGTGAGCCCGCTGAGTGCCTGCCGTGCTACGGCCGCTGCGCCGCGGATCACCATGGAGGCTGCGGGGCGCCTGGCGCCCGCGTCGATCCGCAGCACGACGCCGGGATCGAGCACGGCGACGAGGGCGTCGAAATCGCCGCCACGCGCTGCCGAGAAGAAGGCGTCGACCACCTCTCGCTGGCGAGCGAGATCGCGGTCCGGAGCGGGTACCTCGGCGCCCTTCACGCGGCGTCGTGCCCTGCTGGCCAGTTGCCTGGCCGCCGCAGGGGTCCGGCCGACCATGGGCGCGATCTCCTCGAACGGCAGCTCGAACATGTCATGGAGCACGAACGCCAGCCGCTCGGCCGGGGCCAGGGCGTCGAGCACGACGAGGAGGGCAAGGCCGACCGAGTCGGCCAGCAACGCCTCCTCCTCCGGCTGCAGCTCCCCGTCAGGCCTGATGACGGGGTCGGGTAGGTGCACCCCCAAGGATTCCTCGCGCCGGACGTTGCGCGAGCGCAGTATGTTCAGGCACACGCGGGCGACGATCGTTGTCAGCCATGCGCCGAGGTTCTCGACCTCGCCCGCCCCCGATCGGCTCAGCCGCAGCCAGGTGTCCTGGACGGCGTCGTCGGCGTCGGTGAGCGAGCCGAGCATCCGGTAGGCAACCGCCCGCAGGTGGGCCCGGTGCTCCTCGAAGCGATCCGCCAGCCACTCGTTCTCGTCCATCTGTCACATCCTCCCGTTGCCGGGTGTCATCCGAAGTGACCCCCCACACACGACGGATGTGACAGGGAATACAGAAAAGGGAGCACACGATGCGAGTCTTCGTTGCGGGGGCGAGCGGTGCTATCGGCACCCGGCTCGTTCCTCAGCTCATTGATCAAGGTCACGAGGTGATCGGCACCTTCAGGTCGGCAGGAAACGCCGAGCGTGTACGGGCGCTCGGCGCGAAGCCGATCGCGCTCGACCTGCTCGACGCGCGCGCCGTGCGCAAGGCCGTCCTCGAAACCGAGCCCGAGGCGATCGTCCACCAGGCGACCGCTCTGGCGAATGTGCGCTTCTCCAAGAACCTCGACCGCAGCTTCGCGCCGACCAACCGGCTTCGGACCGAGGGGACCGACGCGCTGCTGGCCGCCGCGCGCGAGGCAGGCGTGCACCGGTTCGTCGCTCAGAGCTTCGCAGCCTATCGCTACGCACGCGAGGGCGGGCCGGTCAAGACCGAGGACGATCCGCTCGACCCCACCCCGCCGGCAGCGGCGCGCGAGACCAACGCCGCAATGCGCTATCTCGACCAGGCGGTCACGGACGCCGGCGGGATCGCGCTTCGCTACGGCGGCTTCTACGGAGCTCCCAACGACGGGATGATCGAGCCCGTCCGCAAGCGGCAGTTCCCGATCGTCGGCAACGGCGGCGGCGTCTCCTCGTTTATCCACCTCGACGACGCCGCCGCAGCAACCGTGCTCGCGCTCGAACACGACGGAGCCGGCATCTACAACATCGTTGATGACGAGCCCGCCCCAGTCCGCGAGTGGCTGCCAGTGCTCGCGAACGCGCTCGGCGCCAAGCCGCCCCGCCACGCCCCTCGCTGGCTCGCGCGGCTGGTCGCGGGCGAAGGCGCGGTGATGATGGGAACCGAGTCCCGCGGCGCCTCCAACGCCAAGGCCAAACGCGAGCTCGGCTGGACGCTGCGCTACCCCACCTGGCGACAAGGCTTCGTGGCCGCCTACGCGTCAACCCGGAGCGGGTATAACCCAGGTCGGTGAGGGTGAACTCCTGCAGGTGCGAGCGGTCCCAGCGGGCGAACGCGTCGTCGATAGCGTCGGCGAGCTGATTGAAGGTGTGGCTGCGCGCGGCCGCGAAGATCCGTCCTGGCCGCGGCCAGTACTGCTCGCCGTGGCCCTCGATCAGGTCGACCCGGATCGACAACCAGGTCCGCGCCACTTCACACCTCCGGTGCAGTCAAACCCTGCCAGGCTGCCTGGCCTGGTAGCCGGCTGGCCACTTGCGACCCGGTCATCAGGGTGCATCAGCGAAGGCTCATTCGGGCCGCGGGCCGTCGCGCTGGGCCAAGTCCTGGCATACCTGGCGCACCGGCACGCCGACTCGGCCAGCGGCGGCGCGGATATAAGCGACCGCCGCGTACAAGGCGTACTGCCAGAAGTCATCGGTCTGCCACCAGGCGACCTCGTCAAGCAAGTCCGGCTCCGCTCCGCCGCGCAGCGCCGCCGCTGCCAGGATCGCGAACTGAAGCTTCTTGTTCTGCCGGCCGCGGAAGGCGCACTCGGGCAGGAACCGCTCCCGCATCCCTTCCAAGGCCAGCGGGTCGGCGCGGCTGGCCCCGCACCAGTCCAGCACGTCAACTGCGACGCGGAGGAAGACCTCGCCGGGGAAAGTGTTGTTCCGGGGATGCAGGGGCGCTACCTCGCCCACCAGCTCGGATACTTCGCTATCCCGGGCCAGCCCGTCAAGCAGGATCCGGCGGGCGGTGGCCGCGTCCTGGGGCGTGGGCAGGTTCCTGGCAAGCATACCCAGACGGTAGGGCAGAACCGATCCGGCCGTTTGGTCTTCAGGACGCTGGCAGGGCGGGCAGCGGCCACGTCCTGACGGGCGTTCAGTGCGCCGCGCACCCCTATGATCGGCTGGTGATCCTGCGGTGCACGAAGAAGCTGCTGGCTGTCCTCGGCGCGGGCCGCGTCGCCGAGCCAGGACCCACACCAGATGCCGGGGACTGGTACGCCAACCTGCTCTGGTTTGACCGGCGCAAGTGCCTGCTGCTCACTCACGCCGCCACCCTGTTTTCGATCTTCGAGGCCGACGTGCGCGCAGTGGACCTGCGCGCAACCCACCGTCTGGTCACCGAGCTGGTCGAGCGGGAACTCCGCCGCGAGGGCCTGCCGCCTGCAACGTTCGGCAACCTGCGCTCGCAGGAGCTGATCTTGGCCAAGACCGCGGACCGCAGCGTGCTGGGGTGCATGAACGACATGGCGTTCCTCTGTGAGGTGGCCATCAGCGATGCTGGTGGCCTGGCACATTTTGACCTCGGCGAGCTGAACCATGCGCTGCACCGCAACATCAACAGCTCTCGCGGCTACCGGCCCCCGGTTGAGCTCGCCGCACAACAGCTTGAGCGTGGGCAATCAAGCGGACAAGAAACAGGCCAGGAGCAGGCGCCACCCAGCTAACTCCGCGCTTGGATCTCCAGCCGGGCCGACATCCGTTCCGTGGCTGAACACCATCCACCCGAGTATTCCGTAGCCGCCGTTCGGCGTGGTATGAGCTGCTCGCGGCTTGACAACCCGTAGCCGCCGATCTGCGCGCTAGCGGCTGTCCGGGGCCAGGTCAGCGATGCGTGCAGATAAGGTCGTTCTGCGGCACCGCCCGGAGGTCGCCTGCCCATCTTTGGTGGTAGAGCTCCACCGGCTGCCGCTGGTCCACCAGCGTTACGGTCGCCTCCACCTCACGCCGGTTATGGGGCCGCGAGCCGACCCGGCCGGCGTCACTCCGGGTACTCGTCCTTCCGCCAGCTGCGGGGCTCGGCGGGTTGTGCTTTCGGCGTTCGCTCGAGCAGGAAGCTGAAGTAGGGCGCGACGAACGGGTCGGGCGCCGACACGGTGTAGGTGTGGTAGACGGTCCCGTTCTCGCGCGCGAAGGCGATCCAGCCCGGGTTTTCGCGCAGCCCGTCCTTCAGCTCGGCCCCGATCTGGCCTGACCACTCCTGGAGCCAGCCGGGTTGGTTGTCGATCAGCTCCTTGAGCTCGGGAATCTGCTGCGCCTGCTCCTCGGTCAGCGCGAGCCCGAAGTCGAACGCGAAGTCGGTGTTGCAGGTCGACACGTAGGGGAACTGCCAGCCCATCCGCCGCTTGTAGGCGCTCAGCCGCGCGATCGGCGCCCGCGAAAAGCAGAGCAGCGTCACGTCGCGGTGGCTCAGGTGGACGAGCGAGCCGTCGAGCCCGTCGCCCAGGCTGGTGCAGCCGGGGCAGGCGCCGAGCGTGAAGCCGGGGCCGAACATGATGTTGTAGGCGAGCAGCTGTGAGCGCCCGTCGAAGAGGTCGGCGAGGGTCTTCTTGCCGTCCTCGGTGTCGAACTCGTACTCCTTCTCGACCCGGACCCAGGGGAGATCGAGACGCTTGCTCTTGATTTCCTCGTTTCGCTCCGCCGTCCCGGGCCGCCTGCCACTCCTCGCGAGTACCGATCCTGTGCTCGGGCATCTCATCTCCCTCCTGTCGGACGCGATGCGCTCCGGCGCGAGCCGAATCCATCGTCCCGATCGGACGCTACCGGGATCACGAAATGAGACCCGCGGCGACCCCGAAGCTCATCGCAGAGGGGCCCGAGGGACAGATTCCCGGGGAAGCCGGGCTTCCCCTCCTAGCGTGGAGACATCGCCGCTCATGGTCGGCGATTTGGCGTCACCGCTGGGCTCGAGATCGGATCACGCTCAGTGACAGGCGCTGGCGCACCGGATGCGCAAGTAGCCGTCCTTCGGCGCGGTGATCGCGGTGCTGGCTGCCGGTGAATGGCGAACTTGAATGGGCGATCTGCGCTTGCAAGTGAAGCCGCCAGGTGGCGGTAGCGGCGCGTGCTGACGTGGCGGCGTGGGTGCGGGCGCTGGGTCGCGTCAGCCGGTCCGGTCGTGCTCGGCGTCGGGGAGGGTGGGAGCGTCGGTGGGGTAGAGGCCGGCGGCGAAGCCGTAGACCTGGCCGCCGGCCCGGGGGATCTGGGCGAACCGGCGGGCGAGCTCCTGGACCTGCGCCCAGAAGTTCCGTACCTCCTCGATCGGGATGCGGGCGTGCACGAGCAGGCACCGCAGCTCGTCGGCCGCGTGGGCCGGAGCGGCCTCGGCGGCCGCCTCCGCGAGCCCGTTGATGGCGGCCACGACCTGCTTGTCCTCGGCTCGGTTGAGCGCGCCGATGTACAGCGTGCGGGCGACCCGGCCGTAGTACCGCTCCTCGATCGCCCGCACCCGCCGGGTGCGCACCACGCGGAGGAGGCCGGTGGCGACGAGAAGGTTCACGTGGTAGGCGACGGTGCTCTTGGGGCGGCCGGCCGCCTGCGCCATCTCGGTGACCGTGGCGGCCCGCTCGAGCAGCAGCTCCAGAAGGGTGCGGCGCAGCGGGTCGGCCAGCGCGCGCAGCTGACCGGGAGCGGTGACCACGACCGTCTCGTCGAGGTCGTAATCCGGGACCTGCTCATTGACCGGCATAGATGGACCGTTCTATGGTTATGGATCATTCGATCACTGTCATCCGATGACAGGAGTGTAGAGATGGCCGAAGTGGTTCTGTTCCACCACGTGCAGGGACTCACCGACGGGGTGCGCGCGTTCGCCGATGAGCTGCGCGCCGGCGGGCACACCGTGCACACGCCGGACCTGTTCGACGGCCAGCGGCCGGCGACCATCGACGACGGCGTCGCGCTCACCCAGCGCATCGGAGACGAGGTGCTCGCCGACCGCGCCGGCCGGGCCGTGGCCGGCCTGCCCGCAGGCCTGGTGTATGCCGGCTTCTCCTTCGGCGCCGCCACGGCGCAGCGGCTCGCCCAGACCCGGCCCGGCGCGCGCGGCGCGCTGCTGTACGAGTCCTGCATCCCGATCACCGGCGAATGGGCCTTCGGGCCGTGGCCCGACGGCGTCCCGGTGCAGATCCACGGCATGGACAAGGACCCGTTCTTCGCGCTGGAGGGCGACATCGACGCCGCCCGCGAGCTGGTCGAGACGGCCGGACCTGAGCTGGCCGAGCTGTTCGTCTACCCGGGCGACCGGCACCTGTTCGCCGACAGCTCACTGCCGTCGTACGACCCGGACGCGGCAGCGCTGGTGATGCAGCGCTCCCGGGAGTTCCTCCGCAGGGTGGGCTGACTCAGGAGAGCGACTCGGGCGTAGCCGCGGCTGCCGGTCAGGATATTTCGGGGCTATTCCAGGCATAGCCGACGCCAGCTACCCGGCCCAAGTCGCTCATGCGGCCGTCCCGATGACTTGATCAGCCAGGCAACAGAACCAGCGATTCTGTGCCGCTTGCCGCGGCGGTCTCACCATCTCATTAGGAGCACCGATTCGATCTGTCTATGCCAAGCGGCGAGGGCATCTCTGGCGTGCTCACCGTGCGTAGCGGCTGTGCTCGAGATGTCGTCCGGCAGGTATCACGTGAGTCTCGGTGCTGGCGCTTTTCACGAGACCGTCCGGCTGCACGGTGATTGCGGGCCGATGATCTCGCCGGTCCCGGAGTCCCGTCCGGCGTCAGGACCGCCTGCACAATACTTCCCGGACCAGCTTGTTGTCGAAAGACAGTGACACCTGCTGGGTCGCCACCGAAATTCTCAGCCATTGCAGTAACCACCCGGTCGAGCGTCGTCGCGTGGGGCTCCGGCAGTCCTCGCAGCCCCAGGACGAGGGGGTGACGTCGTGGATCCGGTCGAGATGCGTGCAGCCGCCGTTCATATTCAAGCGCTCCCGTGTGCATAGTCGGTGGCGAAGTGCGACATGCCAGCCTCAACACCACGCCCGCACACGGCGCGCGCGTGGTGTCGGGGCTGATTACGGTCAGACTGCCGCCAGCGCCTCCGTTTTGGTCACGACTCGGCCCAGGGCGCCGTACTCGTGCAGGTCGCCGAACATTTCGATGCGGATGGACTGGTCCAGGCCGCCCACGCGGACCGGCTCGTACCCGTCGGCCCGGATCAGGTCAGCGACCAGATCTCCCGCGGCGTCGTCGTCGGCGGCATAGAACTGCACCGCACGCTCGGGCTCCCGCCATGCGGCCGCGGACAGTGAGCCGACCGACAGCGTGCCGAACGCCTTGACCAGCCGCGCCCCGGCCGGCAGCAGGCCGGCCAGGATCTGGCCCGACGACTCTTGCTCGCCGATGACCTTACGGTAGCCGCCGGCGCCATCCGGTCCGACCGGGTTCGACGGGTCGACGATCACCTTGCCGGCGAGCCGCTCGCCGTACTGGGCGATGAGCTGCCTGAAGCTGTCGAGCCAGACGGCGAACACCAGCACCCCGGCCCGGTCGATCGTCTCATCGACGCTGACCACTTCGGCGTGGCCGTCGAGGTCGGACGCGAGCTTCCGGGCCGCCTCCTGGTCGCGGCCGGCCAGGAGGAAGTCCTGACCGCCGGCCGCGAAGTTCGCCGCGAGCCTGCTGCCGATGTTCCCGGTGCCGATGATGGCAATCGTGCTGTCTGAAATGGTCATCTTGGTGCACCTTTCGTGACGTGGTTTCCGCAAGAGGTCGACCCGAGCCGACCCCGATACGCATTGTGGATCCGGTCGAGATGCGCGCCGCCGCCGTTCATGTCAAGCGCTTCTCTGTCGGGCGACGGGTGGCGCCTCGGCTGGCTCGTAGGCGACGGAGAACAGGTAGCTGGTGGCCAGGCTGCGGTAGGGCCGCCATTTGTCGGCGGGCGCTGTCGATGGAGGTGGCATCAGACATGAGACTCACCACTTCTTTTCTCTGTAGTTACTGCGTCCAGGCGCCTCTGGGCTGCCTCGTGAGCCGGGGCCGGGAGGAGGCGCTATTGCTCCTTCAGCAGGCGGTCGGTGAGGACGATCTCGATGACCGCCGCGACGGTGTCCTGGCGGGCCCAGTCGCGCTGCAGCTCGACCGCGAGCGAGACCCAGCTGATCGGCTGCCCGCCGGCCTGGATCACGCGGTCGAGGCCGGCCCGGTGGGCCTCCGGTGAGGTGCCGCCGATCGCGTCGACGACGGGGTAGACCTCATACCCTTCGCGCAGCGCGTCCAGTGCGGTAAAGGCCATGCAGATTTCGGTCCACAGGGCGCAGAGGATGAGCTTGCGGCGGCCGGTGGCGCGGACGGCCTCAAGGAATTCGATGTCCTCCCAGGAGTTGGTCGTGGTCCGGTCGAGCGGCTTGTCGTCGGTCAGCAGGCCGGCGAGTTCGGGGAGGGTGGGCTGTCCCCGGCCGGAGGCGACGTTGATGGTCGAGTGCACGACCGGGACCTCGAAGGTCTTGATGGTCCTGACCGTCGAGACGGCGTTCTTGACCAGGAGGTCGCGATCCATCGAGCGGACCCCGGCCAGCTGCGAGGGCTGGTAGTCGATGAGCAGGAGCGCTGCGTTCTGCGGAGTGATGAGATGATCGGCAAGCGGGTCGCGCACCGGGGCACTGGTCATGGGAGCGGCACCTTCTCGTAGCAGGGTTCGGGTGCGCCCGACGCTAATGGTCAGCATGGTGAGCGGCCGTCACCTGATTCTGGCGATTTGCTTTTCCGCCTGAGCTGGCGGACCTCCAGCAGTTCGAGGCCGAGCGCCTCGATCTCGGCCAGCACTCCGTACAGTGCCGCCCGGTCCAGCAGGCCGGTGAGCACGGTGTGTGCGCCGTGCCGCTGCGGCTCCAGCGCTGGGAACGCGGACAGCACCGTGGCGCCGAGGTGGCCCTTGACCCTGATCGTGTAGAGGGCGGGCGCTGGGTCCATGACGCCATGGTTGAGGGCTGGCAGGTGAAACCGCATCACCGGGATCAGGTGACCGTGGTGCTACCGCGCGGGGCCCGCCGCCAGCAGCCGCAGCTCTCGCGCGCGCTGCACCGCCGAGGAGCGATCACGGGCCTGAAGCTTGGCGTAGATGTTGCGGACGTGCGTGTTGACCGTGTTCACCGAGACGGACAGCTCGCTGGCGATCTCCGGCCTGGACAGGTTGGTCGGGAGATATCGCAGCACCCTGAGCTCGCTTGGGCTGAGCTCCTCCGCTGGCGGCGATGAGGACTGGTCTCTGGCCGCCGGGGATGAGCCGTGCACGACGTCGAGGATGTCGGTGAGCAGCGCGGCGTGAGCCGTCTCATGCCGCGGCAGTGCCTCGAGCAGCTCCCGTGAGCCGGTCATCGCGAACGGCAGGATCAGCCGGTCGGGCTCGGCCAGGGCCAGGGCGCGTTCGGCGGCCTGGTTCGCCGCGCGCTGGTCACCGAGCTCACGGTGGGCGAGCCCGGCTAGCAGATGGGCCTCAACGACCGTGACGTAACCGATGACCGGTGCCGTGCCGTCGAGGACCTCCTGCACTGCGCCGAGAGCCGCGGCCGGATTGCCTTCCGCGAGGCAGATCACCGCGCGGGCATTGGCGATTTCGCCCGGGTTGGCCCGCTCGTCATCGAGCGCCGCGAGGGAGGCGCGGGCTTCGCCGGGCAGCCCGAGGCGGGCTTGCGTGGCTACCCTCCAGCCGGTCACCTGGCTCGCCAGCGCGTGCGATCCCGCTAGCTGCGATCCCAGGTGTTCGGCCGCGCTGAACTCCTCAAGCGCCTCGTGGTGGCGGCCGCGGCCGGCCTGCAGTATCCCGGTCGTCTGGTGCAGCAGCAGCCGGATACCGGGCCCGGTGTCTGTTTGCAGGGCCTGTTCGGTGCGCTGCAGCCAGCGCTCGGCTTCGTCAAACTCCCCCGTCCATACCATCGTGCCGGCCAGCGTTACCAGCGCGGGCGCGACGATCGGCTCCGCGCCCCAGCCGTGCCGCTCGGCGAGCGCTATCGCCTCCTGGCAGCGCCGCCGGGTGGTGGCGAACGGCCGGATCTTCGACGCGAAACCGAGCTGCGCCAGGCAGGCGACTTCGAGGTAGGGGCGGCCGATGTTCCGGGCCAGGACGGCGCCCTCCTGGAGGTGGCGTTCAGCGTCTGGCAGCCCCAGGGACCACGCCTCGACGATCCCTAGATTCATCAGCGCCACGGCTCGCAGGTCGCTGCCGAGCGCGATGTCTCCGTCGGACTGCCCTGTTACCGGCGAGGCAAGGAATTTGGCCTGTTCCATGACGCCGGCCAGGTGACCGCGTCGCCTCGCCAGCGACAGCTTCAGCGACGCGATCGCCACTCGGAGGCGGCGCTGGCGATCTGGTGGCGCCGTCTCGACATAGGTCTCGGCGACTGCCAGGTGGGCGGCCGCCTCGTCCAGGCGTCCCTGGACAAGGTCAACTGTCGCGTGCACCAGGGCCAGCTCGGGGTGATCCGCGCCCGGCGGGAAGGCCTGCAACAGTGCCTGGATGGTCTGCGTTTGCCCGTCGAGCGTCATGCTGAACGAATGGTCGGCGAGCAGCCGGGCCGCGCCAGGCCAATCGCCCGCCGCTTGGGTGTGCCGGATGCCGTCGACAACCTGGCCATGCTGGATACACCACTCAGCGGCGCGCCGGTGCAGCCCTGGCACTTCTTCGGGCAGCGCCCGGCGCAGTTCCAGCCGGAGGAGATCACCGAACAGGTGGTGGTAGCGGAACCACGTGCGCTCGGGGTCGAGCGATACGACAAACGCGTTCGCGTCTTCCAGTTCCAGCAGGATCCGTTCTGAGCCAGGGCGGCCGGTCAGCAGATCGGCCAGCTCGCCGTTGACGCGATCAAGCAGGGAGGTGCGCAGCAGCAGATCCTTGACGTCGTCGGGCTGGCGCTCCAGCATTTCAGCGATCAGATACTCGGCCACCGTGCGGTCGCTGCCGGAGAACTCCGCGACGAAACGCTCCGGGGCCGGATGACCGGCCAGTGAGATCGCCGCGAGCCGCAGGCCCGCGGCCCACCCTTCCGTCCGCTGGTGCAGCAGCGCTGCGCCGGCCTCGGACAGGGTGATACCCGAGGAATCGAGAAGCTCGCGTGTTTCGCGCTCGCTGAAGCGCAGCTCTGCCGCGCGGATCTCGGCCAGCTCGCCTGCCAGGCGCAGCTGCTGCAGGCGCAGCCGCAGATCACGACGCGTCGCCAGTATCGCGTGCGCGTTGGGGGGAAGATTCGTCAGCAACCGGGTGAGCTGGGCGAGCGCGTCCGGCGAGGCCAGCTCGTGGAGATCGTCGATGACCAGGATGAAGCGGCCGTGATGGTCGGCGAACTCCGAAAGCACTCGGTCGACCATCGCCCGCCCATTGAAGTCGGGTGTCGCTGCTGGCGTTTCCGCGCGGCTGGCTGTAGCGGAGGCGGCCTGACGGACCGCGCCGAGCAGGGCCAGCCAGAACTGCTGAACGTCGTGCTGGTCGCGCTGCACCCGCACGACGGCGAGCCGGTGCAGCTGCCCCGGACGGTCGGCCCAGGTGCGCAGCAGCGACGTCTTCCCGCTGCCGGCCGGAGCCGAGATGATCGTCACTTTCTTAGCCGCCGCGCTATCCAGAGCGGCGAGAAGATCACCCCGGCCGATCAGCCGCGGCTTCGCTCGATCCACCGTCAGAGGCCTGCCTTGGTGCTGCGCCGGACGCCCAACCGCCGACGACCCAGTCCTCTCGGTATCAGGCCAGCGCATGTGGTGTCAACGGCGCGCGAATCACCGGGATCCGGTGACGACCTTTCACCTGCCTGGGGGCGAGCCTGGGCCTGTCGCGAAGGCTCGCACGGCCGCCAGGGGACGTGCCCGAAGATTGCAGGGAGATACCGTGACCTCACCAGCCTCCGGCGCCAGCGGCGCCGCGGACCTGCCCGACTACGCGCCGGTTCCCCGGTCCGCGCTGGGCCCGGCCCTGAACGATCAGGGGTACTACGTCGGGCGCGTGCAGCGGAACCTGTACTGGGTCACCGACGGCGTCTACCAGTCGGCGTTCCTGGCCACCCGGGACGGCGTCGTGCTGTTCGACGCGCCGCCGTCCATCGGGGGCAACCTGCGGCGGGCGGTGGACGAGATCGCCGCCGCCACCGGCGTGCCCAGCACGGTGACGCACCTGGTCTACTCCCATCATCACGCCGACCACGCCGGCGCGGCCTCGCTGTTCGGCGGGGACGTGGTCCGCGTCGGGCACGAGGAGACCCGGCGGCTGCTGCTGCGCGACGGCGACCCGGCCCGGCCGGCGCCGGAGGTGACCTTCGCCGACCGCTACACCCTGCAGGTGGGCGGTGAGCGCGCCGAGCTGGCCTGGCACGGCCCCAACCACTCACCGGATAACATCTACATCCACTTCCCCGGCCACGACACGCTGATGTTCATCGACGTCGTCAACGCCGGCTGGGTGCCCATCTACAACCTCAACCTGTCCGAGGACGTCCCCGGGTACATGGCCGCGCCGGCTACCGCGCTGTCCTACCCGTGGACCCACTTCATCTGCGGGCACCTCGGCCGGCTCGCCACCCGCGATGACGTCGCGGTGCACCAGGCCTACATCGCCGACATCGAAGCCAGCGCGAGGGAGGCGCTGGCCACCGTCGACCCGGTCCCCTTTTACATGAGGTACGGGCAGAACGCCTGGGCCGGGGTCAAAGCCCACCTCGACGCCGTCACCGAGCGCGCCGCCGCGCCCATCATCGCCAAGTACACCGGCGTGCTGGCCGCCGCCGACATCGAGATCTTCACCACCACCACCACGTTCGCCATCATGCAGTCGCTGCGCCTCGATTCCGGGCCCAGCGGACCAGTCCACCCCTGACCACCACGCGCCGGGGCCCGGCCAGCGCCGGCCCCGGCGCGGGCCCGGCTGACGAGCTCGTCGCGGCCGATGCGTTGTTCTGACGGTCAAGACAGGAGGCTTTCCGACCATGAAAGTGGCACTCACCGGTGCAACGGGGTTCATCGGATCTCACGTACTGACCGAACTGCAGAAGGACGGCCATGAGGTGACCGCGCTTGTCCGCGACGACGCCCAGGCGGATATCATCGCAGCCCGCCGGCTGGCCGGACCATGGAAGGACAAGTCAGGTGATCGCTCCACGGTCGTCGGCGCCAGCGGCAGACATGGCTGATTCCAGCAGGTCGCCGCTGCCCGGGCCGGGCTTGGCTAGCCGGTCCGATTATCTGGCGGTGTCTGAGCATGGGCTGATCGGTGACCTGCACACCGTGGCGCTGGTGGGAACCAACGGGACCATCGACTGGCATTGCAGCCCGTCTTTCGACGCTCCGAGCGTGTTCGGATCGATCTTGGACGCGGACGGCGGCGGGTGTTTTGAGCTGGCCGCCGCGGTGCCGGCGAAGACCCGGCAGTTCTATCTCCCCGATACCAACGTGCTGATCACCCGTTTCTCCGCCGAGGATGGGGTGGGTGAGATCCAGGATTTCATGCCGGTCGGCGGCGCGGCTGAGACGCGGCGGCACCGGCTGATCCGGCGGGTGGTGTGCGTGCGGGGGGCTATGCCGTTCCGGGCGCGGATCGCGCCCCGGTTTGGCTACGGGACGGACCCGCACACCCTCACCGAGACGGAGGCTGGCGTGGTTTTCACCGCAGCCAGCCTGACGGTGGGTGTCAGCGCGACGGTGCCGGTCGAGCACGACGGCCGTGATGTGAGGGCCGGGTTCCAGCTGGCCGAGGGCGAGTCGGCGGTGTTCGCGCTGGACGAGGTGAGCGGCGGCGCCGTGCCGCGCCCATGCTCCGGCGAGGAGGCGGAGGAGCTGCTGGCCGCCACCGTCGGGTTCTGGCGGAACTGGCTGTCGGCGTCGCGCTACCGGGGCCGGTGGCGCGAGGTGGTGCACCGTTCAGCGCTGACGCTGAAGCTGCTGACCTACGCCCCGACCGGCGCCATCGTCGCCGCGCCGACGACCAGCCTGCCCGAGCAGATCGGCGGAGAGCGCAACTGGGACTACCGGTACGTGTGGATCCGCGACGCAGCCTTCTGCGTCTATGCGCTGCTGCGGCTCGGATTCACCAGCGAGGCCGACGCCTTCGTGCAGTTCCTCAGACACGCCACCACGAGCCAACTCAGCGCCTCTGGCCCGATGCAGGTGATGTACGGCATCGACGGACGCACCGAGCTGCCCGAAAGGGAACTGCGTCACCTGGCCGGCTACCGCGGCTCAGTGCCGGTGCGGATCGGCAACGCCGCCGCCAGGCAGCTTCAGCTCGACATCTACGGCGAGCTCATGGACTCGGTCTACCTCTACGACCGCTGGCACCAGCCCATCTCCAGCGCCCACTGGGACACGATCACCACCCGGGCCGACTGGCTCTGCGACCACTGGGACCAGCCCGACGAGGGCATCTGGGAGACCCGCGGCGGCCCCAAGAAGTTCCTCTACTCACAGCTCATGTGCTGGGTGGCGATCGAACGGGCGATCCGGCTGGCCACCCGCCGCGGCCTGCCCGCCGACCTGGACCGCTGGCGGAAGGCCCGCGACGCGATCTACCGGCGGATCATGGACCGCGGCTGGTCACCACAGCTGAAGGCATTCGCCCAATACGAAGGCGGCGATGTCCTCGACGCGGCCGTTCTGCTGATGCCGCTGGTCAAGTTCATCTCACCGACCGACCCCAAGTGGCTATCCACCCTCGACGCGCTCACCGCCAGCCTGGTATCCGATTCCCTGGTCTATCGGTACGACCCGCAGGAAAGCCCGGACGGGGTGCGCGGCGAGGAAGGCACCTTCTCGGCGTGCTCGTTCTGGTACGTGGAGGCGCTCACCCGCGCCGGTCGCCTGGAGGAGGCGCGGCTGGCGTTCGAGAAGATGCTCACCTACGCCAACCACCTGGGCCTGTATGCCGAGCAGATCAGCCGCACCGGCCAGCAGCAAGGAAACTTCCCCCAGGCACTCACCCACCTGGCGCTGATCAGCGCCGCGTTCAACCTCGACCGCGCCCTCGGTTGACAGACAGCTGCCGCACATAGCGGCGACAGTCCCGTCAAGCAGCGATGACCCTCAGCTACGCTTCAGACCTACCCACAGCCCAGGTCTCGATTCGCTAGCTGCTATCGCCCCTAACCGGCGGATCTGCGCTCGCTTGGCGCTGAGCCAGTTGGCCTGGAGAAAAGGGAATATTCGGCGATCCGCGTGCCGTGCCCGCTACAGGGCGGTCACGGTCAGTGATCCTGCCTTGATATCTGTGACGCCCGCGTACCCGCCGTTAGTCCGTCTTGGGGTGTCTCCGATGTAGCTTTACGAGGCCTCCGGGCTGCGTCGTGGACGCGTTATCTGAAGTGGTGTCCACGACGTAGCGGATGTGACGCGCCCTACCTTGACCTGCGACTGTTCTCTTCTCGCTGCCGCTTTTGGTTCTCGCATCCCGCCAGGAACCTCACGTCAGCGACATGTCTCCGACGCAAAACCACCCTCCCACCTGGGCCTCTTCAAAATGGACTTAAGATAACCGCCGATATGCGCGGGCAGTGGTCCGGCGGTACTGACTGGCTGA
>DATGVY010000658.1:0-1587 GCA_035299845.1 Streptosporangiaceae bacterium | reverse complement strand
GCCGGGCGGGTTCCCGTCAGGCCGGTTCCCGCCGGGCAGATCCGGCCGGGCCGGGCGGGTTCCCGTCAGGCCGGTTCCCGCCGGGCCGGCTCCGCCGGGCGGGTTCCCGTCAGGCCGGTTCCCGTCGACGAGCGCGGCCGGCCGCACCGCGTCCGTCCCGAACCGGCCGGCGATCATGTCGAGTGCCCGCTCCGCCTCGCGCCAGGACGCCGGCCGGTCCCCGAAGGCCAGCTGCGATTCGGCGGCCGCCGACGCTACCAGGCCGGTGGCACGGACGCCGACCAGGCGCAGCCTAGCCCGGGCATCGAGTCCGGCGGCTGCGTAAAGTTCGCAGGAAGTGGCATAGATCTCCTGAGCCAGGTCGGTCGGCTCAGGCAGCGTGCGGGAACGGGTAATCGTAGTGAAATCCGCAAGTCGCAGCTTCACGACGACCGTCCTGGCCGCGCAGCCGGCCCTGCGCAGGCCGCGTGCCGTCCGTCCGGACAGCCTGAGCAGCTCGCGGCGGATGACCTCGGGATCGTCGACGTCACTGGCGAAGGTCTCCTCGGCGCCGATGCTCTTTTCTGCCGTGCCGGGCACTACCTTGCGGTCATCTCGCCCCCAGGCGAGCGCCGCCAGGTGCGCGCCGGCCGCGCGGCCTAGCCCGCGTTCCAGAGTGGCGGGGGGCACGTGCGCGATGTCCGCCACGGTGCGCAGGCCGAGGCTGGCCAGGAAGCGCCCGGTCCGCTCCCCCACGCCCCACAGTGCCGATACCGGCAGCGGGTGCAGGAAGTCCAGGATGCCGTCGGCGGGGATGACGAGCAGGCCGTCGGGCTTGGCCGCCGTCGAGGCCAGCTTGGCGATGAACTTGCATGGTGCGACGCCGACCGAGCAGGTGATTCCCTGCTGCCCGCCGATCGTGGCCCGGATAAGCTCGCCGATCTGCGCGGGCCCGCCCAGGCGGCGCAGCGCCCCGGAGACGTCAAGGAACGCCTCGTCAAGCGCGAGCGGCTCCACCTCAGGGGTCACCGACCCGAACACGGCCATGACTTCCCTGGACACCGCGGCGTACAGGCCGTGCCTGGGTGGGATGATCACTGCCTGCGGGCAGAGCCGTCTGGCCCTGCTCATCGGCATCGCCGAGCGCACCCCGAAGGCACGGGCCTCGTAGGTCGCCGAGAGCACGACGCTGCGACCGCCGGCGGCGCCCACGATGACCGGAGTGCCCGCGAGCCCTGGCCGGTCCCTGACCTCCACGCTGGCGTAGAAGGCGTCCATGTCGACGTGCAGGATGTGACAGCCGGTATCGTCGCTGGTCCCCGGGGCCCGGTCGCCGGTCACTGGAACCTCCTCGCGGCGTCGGCGCGCATCCCGAATCTAGCCGGGAGCACCGACAATCCGCCGCACCGGCCAGCGGGGCAGGTCCCGGCTGGCCCTCCTCCATGATCACGGAAAAAAGGGGTGCTGGAGAGGCTGTCGCATTACTTCTTCTGGCAGGCTGCGACGGCATCCGAGTGGGGCATCGGCGTCGTTTCGGCGGTCGTGTGACCAGCGGAGTGGGGCACAGAGACGCAACACGCCGTGCAAAATGACCTTGACCTTCCAAGA
>DATGVY010000657.1:0-19883 GCA_035299845.1 Streptosporangiaceae bacterium | reverse complement strand
GCAGGCGCGGGCTCACCCGCAGGCCGGGGCTCACCCGCAGGCGGGCGCTCACCTGCAGGCGCGGGCTCACCCGCAGGCCGGGGCTCACCCGCAGCAGGGATCTCGCTGGCCGGCTCGGCTAACCCGGCAGGATCACGAAGTACGGCGCGGACCGCGGGATCGCCCTCATCGGCTTCGGCCGACCGGTACAAGTCCGGCTCCAGGTAGATCACCCTTGCGATCGGCACTAGCGCCCTGACCCGGCGTTCCGCGGCGTCGATACCGCTGGCGATGCTGGCGCCGGTCTCCTCGCGGCGGATCCCGACCTTCGCGGCGACCAGCAGCGCCTCGGGCCCGAGGTGCACCGTCCGCAGGTGAATGACGCGCTGTAGTTCCGGGCCGTCCTCCAGCGCGGTCACGATCAGGCGCTCGATCTCCGTGCTGGCCGACTCCCCGATCAGCAGGCTCTTCATCTCGGTAGCAAGGATCGCCGCCACCACGCCCAGCAGGCAGCCAATGGCCAGCGAGCCGGCGCCGTCCCACTCGGGATGGTGGGTGATCGCGCTCAGCGCCACGCCTGCCAGCGCGAACGCCAGCCCGGCCAGCGCGGCTAGGTCCTCAAGCAAGACGGTCGGCAGCTCCGGTGCCTTGGCATGCCGGATGAAGTGCAGCAGCCCGTGTTCTCCCCGGGCCAGATTTGACTGGACAAGGGCCGTCCGGAGCGAGAAGGACTCCAGGATGATCGCGACGCCGAGCACGGCGAGCGCCACTACCGGCGACTCCACCGTCTCCGGGTGGGTGATCCGGTGCACCCCCTCGTAGACGGAGAACAGCGCGCCCACCGTGAAGAGCACGACGGCGACGACGAACCCGTAGAAATACCGCTCCTGGCCGAATCCGAACTGGTGCTGCTCCGTCTCGGCACGCCGCGACCGGCGGCGGCCGACGAGCAGCAGCACCTGATTGCCCGAGTCGGCCATCGAGTGCGCGGACTCGGCCAGCATCGAGGCTGACCCCGTGATGACGAAGGCGACGAATTTCGTCGCCGCGATGCCCAGATTGGCCACGAGGGCGGCGAGCACGGCCCGTACACCGCCATGCGCATGCCCCCGGTCGGCCGTTCCCTGGCCGCCGGGGGGGTCCGCGGGTGGCATTTAGCCAGCCTGCGGGCGGCGCGCCTCGTCCACAAGCAGAACGGGAATGTCGTCGCGCACCGGGTATGCCAGGCCACACTCCGCATTGGTGCAGACAAGCTCGCTGGCCTCGGCGTCGGCCCGCAGCGGCGCGTGGCATTGCGGGCAGGCCAGGATCTCCAGCAGCCAGTCGTCGATCTTCACGGCGTCTCCCATGGGTGTCGGGGGCTCGGGGGGCCGGAGGCCAGGCCGGCTGGCCGGCCGGCCCCGCTAGCCGGCATCGGCGCGCACCATGCGCAGCACCTCGTCGCGGATCGTGGCCAGCTGTTCCGCCTCCGGCGCCTCGACGTTGAGCCGCAGCAGCGGCTCGGTGTTCGACGGCCGCAGGTTGAACCACCAGCCCGCGCCGGTGACCGTCAGCCCGTCCAGTTCGTCGACGCTGACGCCAGGGCGGGCGGCGAACGCCTCGCGCACCCTGGCGGCCACCGCGGCCGGATTGCCGACCTCGGTATTGATCTCGCCGGACGCCACATACCTGGAGTACTCGGCGAGCAGGGCCGACAGCGGCCCGTGCTGCGAACCGAGCGCCGCGAGCGCGTGCATCGCCGCCAGCATCCCTGAGTCGGCGAACCAGAAGTCGCGGAAGTAGAAATGGCCAGAATGCTCGCCGCCGAAGATCGCGCCGGTAGCAGCCATCTCCGCCTTGATGAACGAGTGCCCGACCCTGGTCCGCACCGGGACGCCGCCATGGGAGGAGATGATCTCCGGCACCGCCCGCGAGGTGATCAGGTTGTGGATGACGGTCGCGCCCGGCTCCCTGGCCAGCTCCCGTACGGCGATCAGCGCGGTGAGGACGGACGGCGAGACGATCTCGCCTCGCTCGTCGACCACGAAGCAGCGGTCGGCGTCGCCGTCAAACGCCAGCCCGATGTCCGCGCCCGAGCTGGTCACGGCATCCTGCAGGTCGCGCAGGTTCGCGGGGTCAATCGGATTGGCCTCGTGATGCGGGAAGGAGCCATCAAGCTCGAAGTACAGCGGCACCGTCTCCAGCGGCAGGCCCTTGAACACCGCGGGCACCGTGTAGCCCGCCATGCCGTTTCCTGCATCCACGGCCACCTTGAGCGGGCGGATGCCGGACAGGTCCACCAGCGTCCGCAGATGCGCGGCGTATCCCGACAGCAGGCCGCGCGACCTGATGGTCCCTGGCGGCCCGTCATGGGCGGCGGGTACGCCGCTTGCGGCCATCTCGCGCAGCTCCGCCAGCCCGGTGTCGGCTCCGACCGGCCGCGCGCCCTGGCGGCAGAGCTTGATCCCGTTGTACTTCGCCGGGTTGTGGCTCGCCGTGATCATCGCGCCCGCCATGGCGAGGCTGCCGCTGGCGTAGTAGAGCATGTCGGTCGAGCCCAGGCCGCCGGAGACGACATCTGCGCCCTGCCCTGCCGCCCCGCGCCCGAACGCGTCAGCCAGCGGCGCGGACGAGGTGCGCATGTCGTGCACGGTGACCACGGCCGGGGCACCGGTCAGTCGCGCGAACGCCGCGCCGATCCGCTCGGCCGCGTCCTCGTCGAGCTCGTCAGGGACGAGCCCCCGGATGTCGTATGCCTTGAAGATCTTCGCGTACTGGGCCACTCCGGTCGTGCCTCCTCGCACCTGATCTCGCGATGCCTGATCGCACCTCCGCGCTGCGCGGACACCGAGCCTACCGGGCAGCATGGCTGGCTCGCGCGGACGCGCCCGGCTCGGATGGCGGCGGTATCCCGCGCCAGGGCGGTGCAGCTTCGCTCGATGTCGCGGCCCGCTGCGGTTACGGCGAGGGGCCGGGTGCGTTGCAGCAGCCCGCTAGCCGAGCTTGCCCTTGTCGTGCGGCGACGAGCGGAGCACCCGCAGGTGGCCGCGCCTGCTGACCTCGATCCCCTGCCCGACGGGCTCCGCCCCGGCCTGCGGCAGGGTTGCTTCCCTGACCGCGTTGGCCAGCGCCTCCAGGTCGTCGGCTTCCTGCTCGACCGGCACGGCCGGCAGCCGGACCACATCCCAGCCGCGGGGGACGGTCAGCCGGTCGGCGTGCGCGCCGCACAGGTCATAGCAGTGCGGCTCCACATAGGCCGCCAGCGGGCCAAGCACAGCGGTGGAATCGCGGTATACGCAGGTCAGTGTGTACAGCGCGACCTGCTTACAGGCGGGCCGTGAGCAGCGACGAGCACTCACCGGCCCACCTCGCTCACGGTGCCGTCCGCACCCGTGGCACCGTGCCCGCAGCACACCCGCTGGGCGCGTGGCAGGCGGAGCCGCGTAGATCGCTCACAACGGCTGACCGTATCGATCCGCAGGCGGTAACGCCACCACCCGGGGCACTCTGCGCGATCGTGTCTCCGCGGGCAGGTCCAGGCGCCTCCGGTCGCCGCACCAGACGGCCTCGGTGGCCGCCGCCTGACGGCCAGTCCGGGCCCGCCACCGCGCGGCCAGTCCGGGCCCCGCCACCGCGCGGCCAGTCCGGGCCCGCCGCCTGACAGCCTCGCCGGGCACGCCAGCTGACCGCTGGCCACGGCCCGGCCAGTGGCCGGCTGATGCCGGGCCCGCCACGCCGGGATACGCTCGGTGATCGTGCAGACTGGCGACGGCCGCGGTCCGGCCCCTGGCCGGATCCGGCGGCGGGACCGGCATGGCCGCGGCCTGCGCGGCATCCTTGCGCCGCAGGACACCCCCAGCTACCGGAGCCGCGCCGAGCGTTTCGATGATCTCGTGCTTCAGGCCGTCGCGCAGCTTGAGCCGCGGTGGGCTGCCGAGCTGTCCGGGGTCGAGTTCGCCGTCGAGGAGATCCCGGCTGCCGCCCGGCCCGCTGACTCGCCGGATCCGGTGCCGCTCGCCCGGCTCGATCCCGGTGCGGGCGATCCGCGCGATCCGGGCCGCCCGGCCTCCCCGCCGCGCATCGTGCTGTACCGGCGCCCGCTCCTTGCCCGCGCCGACGGTGAAGAGGAGCTGGGTGAACTCGTGCTCGAAGTGGTGGTGGAGGAGTTCGCCCGCCTGCTCGGCCTCGACCCGCGCGCGGTTGATCCTGGCTACTCGGAGGAGGACTGATGCCTCCGGCCCGGACTGGCGCGGGGCATGACGTCGCGCGCGGGACTGGCCAACCGCATGACGCGGCACATGCCGCGTCAGGGCAGCGCGGCGGTGAACGAGTCGTGCACCGGGATCAGCGGCACTGAGGTCAGCGAGGTCAGCGCCGGAAAGATCGACTCGACTGTGCCGCTCACGGTGAGCACCCGGCCGGCGTATACCGGCCCTGATCCGGGCAGCGGGGTGATCACGACGGCGAACGGCGACCGGGCCGGCGACCCGCTGGGCGCGCGGAGCCGCACGACTGCCGTGTGCTTCGCCTTGACGGCAATGACCCGTGCCTGGCCGCCGGCAGCCTGCTGACCGGCCGCAGTGCCTTCCCTGGTGATCTGGATCCGGGCCGCGCCGCGTGGGGCGGACAGGACCAGGGTGGACGCATGACCGGAACCGCTGAGGTTGTCGGCAACGACGCCCTGCTCTTGGACCGCGGCGGACGCCGCGGTGAATACGCCGGGTGCGCCTGACGGCCCGCCAGACACCAGGACCGCGGCCGTCACCGGCACGTTCGATGTCAGCTTGAGCGCTGCGGCGACGCCGGACAGCGACGGCAGTGCCACCACGACTGCTGAGCCGCCGGGCAGGTCGATACCGCTGCCGCCAGTGGGCTGGTACGAGCCCTTGGCGGTTATTGCCGTGAGCTTGACCTGCGCGTTTCCGGCACCAGGCACAGCGACATACAGGTCCCTGCGGCCGGCCGAGGCAGGCAGGCCGGGCAGGATGAGATTCCTGGCCGGCGGCTGGCTGACCGGCAGCCAAGCGCCAGGCTGACCCGTGACCTTAGACTCCCTGAGCGCCGCAACGAGCCGTCCCACGCTGGTGCGCACGTGCAAGGCCAGCACCCTGGATCCGTGCACCAGCTTGGCCAGGGACTGCACGAGCAGGCCATGGGCGGGGACGGCGATCCCGGTGTCAGTGCTGCCGAGCAGCGGCCCGCTGTCGGTGAAGATGTCAACCTCCGCGTCGGCAGGCTGGCCGTCGGCATTCATCAGGTACAGCTGCATGCTGGCGAGAGCATGCTGCCCTGGGCTGACGAACCAGAAGTCGGTGCCAGGGCTGTTGCATACCGCGGTCGGCACGCCTCCCGCGCCGGTCTGCTCCACCTCAAGCCCACGGGCCATCGAGCCGGTGGCCTGGACAGCGACGCCGCCCCGGGACGGGCTGGCGGGAACCTTGCCGCCGGCGCCCGGCTGGCTGCCGGGCGGCAGCCTGCCGGACCGCGCCGTCGCCAGGCCGACCTTTGCCCGCGTCAGCACGCCCGGCTGGGTGCTGGTGACCAGCGGCGGCCCCGCCACGGCGCTGCCCGCGGCTGACAGTCGGCTCACCACCGCCGTTCCCTGACCGGCCTGGCCGTTCTGGCCGCCGGCTGACGCGGCAGCGATGAACGCGACGGCGCCGCCCACCGGGCCGCCCGGCGACGGGCAGGCATGGATCGCGGCCGTCACTGGTGCACGGCTTGGCGGCGGTGGCTGGCGGCCAGCCGCCACCGCGACGACCGGGTGGCTGAGCCAGGCCAGCCCGTACAGGGCGCCCAGCGCAAGTACCACCAGCGAGCCGATCACGAGCTTGTTTGCGAACAGGCCCCTCACCAGCGATCATCTCCGCGGTCTTCGCCGGGCACCGGCCACCGGGAGGTTTCTTCCTCGGCTGGCGACGACGGCCAGGCCGGACCGGAGCCGCCGGGAGCCGGCAGCGGATTCAGCCGGTCATCGCCTGACGGCCAGGATGGACTCGAGCCGACCGGGCTGGCCGGCCGCTGGCTTTCCGCCGTCGATGGCGGCCGGCCGTATGGCCGGGATGGCGACGCCTCGCCGGGCTGCTGGCCCCCAGGCCAGGACACGGGCTCACCCCCACTAGGCCAGGATGCGGGCTCGGCCCCGGGCCAGGCCGAGGGCGACGGCCGGCGGTCCGGCCAGGATGCGGGCTCGCCCCCAGACCAGGACGGTGGCCTCCCGCCCCGCCCGGATGCGGGCTCGGCCCCGGGCCAGGCCGAGGGCGACGGCCGGCCCCCCGGCCAGGACGCGGGCTCGCCCCCAGACCAGGACGGTGGCCTGCCGCCCCGCCCGGATGCTGGCTGCGGCCCCGGGCCGGGCCCTGGCTGGCTGGCCGGCCAGGCCGGATGCTGGCTGACCGGCCACGCGGCCGGCGAGCCGGGATGGTACCCGCCGGCCGGCGGGCCGGGTCCGGCCGCATCAAGGCTGGCGGTGCCCCGGCCAGCTACCTCACGCGCCGCCGGATCCGGCGGAAGGGACCGGTGCGGCCGGCGCGGGCCCTGTCCGTCGTCGTTCGGCTTGCGGCCCGGTCGGCCGGCCCGGCCGGCCCGGCCCTTATCCCGGCCGCGGGTGCGGCCCTCGCCGCGGCCGCGGCGTCCCCGGCCTGCCCGCCCAGCGGGTACGCCAGGCTCGGCCGCTCCGCTGTCGCGGGCCGCCGCAGCCGCCGGCGCCGCAGCGGCCGAGTTAATGCCGGGCAAGGCGAGCACGGCGACGGCGACGGCGACGACAAGCTCGAGGAGCAGCGCAGTGTTGTGGCCGGTGTCGTCGTGGCTGATGCTGAGCAGGCCACCGCCGGGCGGAAGCCGGAATGCCTGCGCCCATCCGCCTGCCGGAGACGGGACCCGCGCCAGCGGATGGCCATTGAGCGTTGCGCTCCAGCCGCCGGCCGGCTCAGCGAGCTCGATCGTTCCCCCGGTCGCGGGCGCTGCCGCGCCCGCGACGGCGACCGCACCGGATGGCAGCGGCACGATCTTCCCGCCGGCCTGCACGACACGCACCCGGGCCGGGAAGTCAACCAGCCGCCACAGGGTGAAGGACGATGTCGCGCTCACTGCCCGCAGTCCCGCCACCCCGTCGAGAACCCGCGCCAGCGCCGGGTTGACAGGAGCGGGCATCAGCACGAAGCCAATGTCGAACTGGGCGAGGGCATTGCCAATGTCCGTCGCCTCGCCGCCGTTCGGGGCGACCAGGGTCGCGACGGCATGGTCCAGCGCACGCTGGGCAGCGGGCACCGGCGCCAGGTCCGGTTCGCCGAGGGACGGGCCGGTTCCGCGCAGCACGGAATAGCTCACCCGGCCAGGTTCCGCTCGCAGCACCAGCGTGCGAAGCCGCAGGCCGTTGTTCGACGACACGGCGACAAGCTCAGGGACGAGCTGCCCGCGGACCGCCGCGATGGGCCCGCGGATCCCGCCGATCACCCACGACGCTGCCGTCAGGACCGGTGCCGAGCACGCGGCGACGGCTATCACGACCACCGCGAGCCCGCGGATGCTGCCCAGGCGGCGAAGCCCCCTGGGGCCGGCGGCCAGCAGGCGGGGAATGGCATCGCCCGCGGTCGCCGCGGCCAGCAGCAGGCCCACGGCGACGACGGTGAGCGCTACCCCCGGCCAGGCCGGGACGGTCGCGCCGCTCCCCGGCGGGGTCACGGCGGCCCGGCTCACGGCGATGGCGATCAGCAGGCCGAACAGCGCCACGCCCCAGCCGGCCGTGACCAGTACCCGGCGCTTGCCCAGCAGCAGCGCCGCGAGCGCGGCAACGGCCAGTCCGGCGGTGACCCAGTACGGCGGCATGCCAGGGCCCCCCGGGCTCAGCAGCATCAGCGACCGCGCGGGCAGATCGGGGCTGGCCAGGCCCGGCGCCTGGACACCGGCCTCGAGCAGCAGCAGCGACGGGTGGGTGGCCACCTGGATCGTCCATGGCACCAGCAGCAAGGGCGGCACGAGCACTGCGATCGCCAGATTCAGCGCCATGCCGCGCCGGGCGGCGCTGAAGGCGAGCGCGGCCACGCATGCCGCGATGACCGCTATCAGCCATACCAGTGGCACGAATGCGGTCGCGACTGCCACGCTCAGGCCCGTTGCCCAGGCCGCCCGGCGCGCCAGCCGCGGCGGCTGGGTGAACATCCGCGCCGCGGTGAGCGCGATCAGCGGCAGCAGCACGAAGACGACAGCCGTGCCGATCCTGCCGTCGGCAACCGATCCCATGGCCACCGGCAGCAGCGCATACGCCGCGGCGGTCCAGACCCGGACCGGCGCGAAGCGCGTGATCCGCCGGGCGGCGAAGTACGCGGTCAGGCCGGCCAGCGGCACGCAGCCCAGCAAGATCACGTCCACGGCCAGCCACGGCTTGCCGGCCATGATCGTGGCGAGCGTCGCGATAACCGCGAGGTACGGCGGGGCGCTGGTAGCCGAGCCGATCCCGGTCGGATGGAAGCCCTGCAGGTACAAGTGCCAGAGCCGGGCGGCACCGCCCGATGCGGGCACCAGCGCGCCGCCGCCGAGCGTGCCAGGTCCGAGCAGCGAGCGCTCGGCGACCAGCGCGATCACGGTGAGCCCGACGAAAAGCAGCACCCCGGGATTCGTCAGGATGCGCTGCGCCAGTCCGCTGTCGACCAGCATGGAGTCGTCCTCGGATGGATCCTCCGAGGCGTGGTGGCTGCCCGCCGTATCGAGCTGGGTCGACCGCGACAGGACGTCCGCGGCGAACTCCGCGAGCCGCCGCACGGACCGGCCAGGCGGCAGCTCGGGCCGCAGCCGGCCGTAGGCGGCCCGGCGCCCGCGGGAACGCCGCCGCCGGGCGGCGAGCAGGCGGAGCGGATGCCCGAGCACGGCCCAGCCGGCCGCGAACTCGTCCAGCGCCGCGGCCGGCCTCTTGGCGAGCAGGAAGAAGATCATGCGGAGTGCGGAGACGGCGATGTTGCCAGCCAGCGCGGCGAGCATCGGGCCGGCTGGCAGGTTCCCGAGCAGCGCGAGCAGCGCGTTGCCCCGGTCGAGGCGGTGCGGGCGGCGGGATATCGACACTGTCCGCCGGTGCCGCGCGGACGCCTCCAGGTGGTAGGCCACCGCCCCGGTGATGACCCGGACCCGGTACCCGGAGGCATGCACGCGCCAGCAGAAGTCGACGTCTTCCCTGAAAAGCGTCATGCCGGTGTCGAAACCGCCGACTTCATCCCACACGTCGCGGCGGACCAGCATCCCGGCGCTGCCGACCGCCAGCGAATCCCGGTCACCGTCATGCTGGCCCTGGTCCACCTCGCGCGGCTCGATGCCGGTGATCCGGCGGCCGACCGTGTCAATGGTCACCCCGGCCTCCAGGATCACCTGGCGGTCTGCCCAGTCCATCACCTTGGGGCCGAGGACGGCGGCCGACCTGGTCTCGGCGGCCCCGCGGAGTAGCTGCTCAAGCGCATCAGCAGCCGGCTCGCAGTCGTCATGCAGCAGCCAGAGCCACTCGACTCGGTCGCCGTCGGGAATGCCGGCCGGCCCGGGCACGGTGACGTTCGCCGCCCGGTGCTGCAGCGCGCGGGCGACTGCGGCGGCGTAGCCGGTGCCGCGCTCCATGCCGAACACGACGGCCTGGCCGAGCTGGCCGGCCAGCACCGCGCCGCTCCGGTCCTGGCTGCCGGTGTCCACGGCGACCACGCGCTGAACCGGCCGCGTCTGGCCGAGCAGGGCACTGATGACACGCGGCAGCCACGCGGCACCGTCATGCGCGACGATCACCGCTGTGACGACATGCTGAGGGTACGTATCGTTGGTCGACAAGGATCCGTTTGCTCTTCAGGGGCACGCCCGCGGGCCGGCACGCATGTCGGCGGTGCCGTTCTCGCAGGCCGGGGTACGTCGTGCACAATACGCGAAGTGCCGATGCGAGGACGGCCAGACGCAGCGCTTCGCGGCATTCCCGCTGGCCAGTGCCCTGGCCCGGGCAAGCGCCCGGCCCGGCACTGCCGCCTCGCTGGCAACTCCCGCAGATTTATTACGCAGCCGCCCCGCCCCGGTCCCAGCCTTTGAACGGCAGCCTGCGGCGCCCGGTCACCAGGAGCCGCCGAACCGCCTGGCGCCCGCGCAATCGCTACCCGGCCTCGCGCTTCAGCCTGCGGCGCTCACGCTCCGACAGGCCTCCCCAGATGCCGAACCGCTCATCATGCTCGAGCGCGTATTCGAGGCACTCCGCCCGGACCTCGCAGCTGCGGCACACCCTCTTGGCTTCCCTGGTGGAACCGCCCTTCTCCGGGAAGAACGCCTCGGGATCGGTCTGCGCGCACAGGGCCCGGTCTTGCCAGCCCAGTTCCCCGGCATCATCCTCGCCCATGCCGAAACCGTCGTGCACCAGCGAGAAGATGACGTCAGCCACAGCGCACCTCCACCCCTCCCAGAAACCCCGTCGGCTCGTGCCCCCCTCCCGAGGGCAAGAGAATTACATGGATGAAATTACACCCGCGTGTCTTGCCATACGTCAAGAGCGATACGTGATAATGGCCGCCGGGTTGGCCTCTGATGACGGGAAAGTCCGTCGAGAAAGCCTGGGATCCCAGCATGGCCTGGCGGGCGGCGCGGGCGGCCGGCTCCCGGCCGCGGCAGCACTCCCGCCGCTGCTGCTCCCCGCCGCCGCTCCCCCTCGCCGGCCACGCCCAGGCGCCCCCGCTCCCCTTGCCGCTTCCCCCGCCAGCCACGCCCGGGCGCCTCCGCTCCCCTTGCCGCTCCCCCCAGCCACGCCCGGGCGCCTCCGCTCCCGGAACCGCCGAGTCTGCCGGTGTCGCGGGCGGGCCGGGTTACCTGCCGATGAACAGGTACTCCGACGCGGCGCGGCGCAGCGCGGCGGAATGCGTGCCGAAGCTGTAGGTATGGTCGATCAGCCGGACCTCGACGCTGTCCTTGACTTCGCGCAGGAGCGCCTCGATGGTGCCCGCATCGGGCACGGCGTTCGAGGAGTAGGACAGGACGATGACGGAGTCCTGGAATTGCCGGAAGGTACGGCGCAGCGCGTCCGCGATGGTGCGCTTGTAGGAGAACGGCGTGTACATCTTCGCAAGTTTCTTGGTGCGCGTGTCCTCCATGATCACCTGGCCCCGCAAGTACACCGAGAGCCCCTCAAGGAAGTGGTAGCGCTTGATGTAGCAGTTGTCGTCCCTGGCCGGGGCGTACGGCGGGTCAAGGTACACGAGGTCGTAGCGCCGGGGCCCGAGCGCGAAGACGTCGCCTTTCACCGCAGCGCACGGCTGGCCGCTGTCGAACACGATGCCGTTGTACTCCGCCGCCCGCTCACGGAAATGCTCGCGCAGGGAAAGGCGCAGGTCGCGCCGCCCGTCGTCGTAGCGCAGGCCGGTGAAGGTAAAGACCCCCCGCGGTTGCTTGCGGGCTGCGGCCAGGACAAGCGCGGAGACAGCGAGGGCCCGCTTGTGTCCCGTCATGCGGTCTATGTGGGACCAGGCCGCGTCGAGGAAGCTCCTGTCCGCGTCGGTGAAATACAGTCCGCTGAACGTGCGCTGGATGAAGTCGCGGTCGTCGGCCGGCGGCCCGCAGATCGCGTCGATGTCCTCGGCGGCGAGGATCACCCCCTGGTTGACCACGGCGGCACGTGCGATGACCGACGGGAAGGTCAGGAAGTCGTTGGCCGTGACCTGGTATCCGAGGCTCTTCAGCAGGTAGGACACCACGCCGCTGCCGGAAAAGGCATCCAGCGCCGTCCGGCCGCCCGCCCCGGCGAAGACCTCGGCGAGCCGCGGGACGAGGCGGTACTTGGAGCCCATGTAGCGCAGTCGCGGGAAATCGCCGGCCCGGCTCACCACATCGGCCAGGCGAGGCACATCAGGCCTCGCCAGGCGAGGCACATCAGGCCTATCGAGCCCCCTAGCGAATACACCAGCATCACCAGAAACAGCAGCAACACTGGCTTCGTTGGCCATGCTGGCCCGGCTGGCCACGCCAGCCACAGCGGGCCGGGGCTCCCTCCTCACCGTGGCGGCCACGACAGTCATCCTCGCGCATGCAGCCGTCCGCCGGCGCGTTCCAGCGCGACTGGCCGCACGCAGCGGCCCGCCTGCGCGCGCAGACTGCATAGATGTGCCGTTGCTAGGCGCCGGCGCCTAGCAACGGCACATCCATCCGGCGGAACGCCCGCCGCCGGCCAGCGGCGGCGGCCGGCCCAGGCTGTCCGGTGCCAGCCGCGACCGAATGACCTGCAAGACTTCCGGTATGCGTATCACCGTGCTGGCCGGCGGAATCGGCGCCGCGCGCTTCCTCCGCGGCCTGAAGGCCGCAGCCCCCGGGGCCGATATCACCGTCATCGGCAACACCGGCGACGACATCAGCCTGTTCGGCCTGCATGTCAGCCCGGATCTCGACACCGTCATGTACACCCTCGGCGGCGGCATCAGCGAGGAGCAGGGCTGGGGCCGCGCGCAGGAGACCTTCGCCGTCCTGGCGGAACTCGCCGCCTACGGCGCCGGCCCGGGCTGGTTCAGCCTCGGCGACCTGGACATCGCCACCCACATCGCACGGACCAAGATGCTGAACGAACGCCAGCCGCTCACTGCCGTGACCAGGTGGCTGTGCGAGCGGTGGCAGCCGGGCGTGACGCTGCTGCCGATGTCAGACGACAGGGTCGAGACGCACGTGGTACTCGACGACGACAGCAGGCGCACGGTGCATTTCCAGGAGTGGTGGGTCCGGCTGCACGCGGCGGTGCCCGCCGCCGAGATCGTCGCCGCCGGCGCTGCGGAGGCGAGGCCGGCGCCGGGCGTGCTGGCGGCCATCGCGGCCGCTGACTTCGTCCTGCTGCCGCCGTCGAACCCGGTCGTGAGCGTCGGCATCATCCTCGCCGTTCCCGGCATCGCCGAGGCAGTCAGCGCGAAGACCGTGGTCGGCGTCTCGCCGATCATCGGCGGCGCGCCGGTGCGCGGCATGGCCGACGCGTGCCTGGCCGCCATCGGCGTGCAGACCAGCGCGGCGGCCGTCGCGGCGCACTACGGCGCCGGCCTGCTGGACGGCTGGCTCGTCGACGAGCAGGACAAGGCGGCGGCCGATGCCCCTGAGCTGGCCGGGATCGCCGTCCGGGCGCTGCCGCTGTACATGACCGACCTGAGCGCGTCCGCGGAGATAGCCCGCACCGCGGTGGCCCTGGCTGAGGAGCTCGGCCAGCAGCGAAGGCGTTCCCGCGGGGATTCCCGGTGACGAGGGAAGGCAGCGCCATCAGCCGTGAAGATGCTCGCCCGGGGCACCAGATAGCGAAAGAAGGCAGCGCCATCAGCGGCCAGGGCGCCCGCCCGGGGCACCAGGCAACGAAGAAAGGCAGCGCCATCAGCGGCCAAAGCGGTCCCTGGAGTTCCGGATGACGAAAGAAGGCAATGCCGTGACGGGCGTGACCGTGACGGGCGTGACCGTGACGGGCGTGACCGGGCTGCCGGAGATCGCGGCCGGCGACGACCTCGGCGCGCTGATCGCGGACGCGGCGCCCGGGCTGAGCGACGGCGATATCGTCGTCATCACGTCGAAGGTCGTCAGCAAGGCCGAGGGCCGCGTCGTCCGGGCCGACCGGGAGCACGCGATCAGCGCGGAGACAGTCCGGGTCGTCGCCCGCCGCGGCCCGACCACGATCGCGGAGACCAGGCACGGGCTGGTGCTGGCGGCGGCCGGGGTTGACGCCTCGAACACTCCGGCCGGCACCGTCGTGCTGCTGCCCGACGATCCCGACGGCTCGGCGCGCCAGCTGCGGAAGGCGCTGCGCGCCCGGCGCGGCGCCTCCGTCGGCGTGATCATCACCGACACCATGGGCCGGCCGTGGCGCATCGGCCAGACCGATACGGCGATCGGCGTAGCTGGCCTGGCCCCGCTGCGTGATCACCGCGGCCAGGCGGACACCTTCGGCAACCCGCTTGAGGTCACGGTGGCTGCCGTCGCTGACGAGATCGCCGCGGCCGCGGACCTGGTCAAGGGGAAGACCAGGCAGGTGCCGGTCGCGGTCGTGCGCGGCCTGGCCGACCTGGTCACCGATACCGACGGGCCGGGCGCCGCCGCGCTGATCCGGCCCGCGGCCGACGACATGTTCCGGCTGGGCGCCGCCGACGTGCTGTCCGCCCGCCGGACCATACGGGAATTCACCACCGAGCCCGTCAGCCCGGAGCCGGTCCGGCGGGCCGTTGCGGCCGCGCTCACCGCGCCCGCGCCGCACCACAGCGTGCCATGGCGCTTCGCGATCGTCGAGTCGCCCGCGGCGAAGACAGCACTGCTTGACGACATGCTTGCCGCGTGGACCGAGGACCTGCGCGGCGACGGGTTCACCCCAGAGCAGATCGCGCGGCGGGTGCGCCGCGGCGAGCCGCTCCGGCGGGCGCCGCTGATCATCGTGCCCTGCCTGGTCACCGACGCTGCGCATGCCTACCCGGACGATCGCCGGGCCGCGGCCGAGCAGGCGATGTTCGTCGTGGCCATGGGCGCGGCCGTGCAGAACCTGCTGGTCGCCCTGGCCGTCGAGGGACTCGGCTCGTGCTGGGTGTCCAGCACGCTGTTCTGCCAGGCTCGAGCGGCAGCCTCGCTCGGCCTGCCAGACGGCTGGCTTCCGATGGGAGCCGTCGGCGTCGGTCACCAGGCGGACGCGCCGCCGGCCCGCCCGCCCCGGGATCCCGGGCAGTACCTGCTGACGCTGTGAACGGCCGCGTCACGGCCGCCCGGAGACAGCCGGCGGACCAGAAATGCACCCGCCGCGGCCGGCCTGGGCGGCCTGCCGAGTGACTGGCTGCCGATCGGAGCGGTCAGCGTCAGTCACCGAGCGGGCGCGCCGCAGGCACGCCGGCCCCGGGATCTCCGCGCAGTACGTCCGGCACTGTGAATCGAAGGTTCCGTTTCAAATCAGGAGACAGCAGGCCGGGCCAGAGCTGCGTAACGGGCTAGAGGGACAGCCGCCGGGCGAGATCGGAGACGAACACCTGGCCGGGGTCGATCCGCGCCCTGAGCTCGCGGAACTCGCCGAGCCGCGGGTACATCCCGGCCAGCAGGCCGGGCCGGACCCGCGAATCCTTGGCCAGGTAGACGCGCCCGCCGGCGCCGAGCACCAGCTGGTCGAGCCCGTCCAGCAGGCCGGCCAGCCCGGGAGTGCGCGCGGGGAAGTCAAGCGCCAGGGTCCAGCCAGGGATCGGGAACGACAGCAGGCCAGGATCGCCCGGGCCGAAGCGCTTCAGCACGGTCACGAACGACGGCGCGCGGGCCCGGCTGATCCGCTCGAACGAGGTGCGGACGGCGTCCTCCTGGCCGAACGGCACCACGTACTGGTACTGCAGGAAGCCGGCCGGGCCGTAGACCCGGTTCCAGTTCCTGATGCCGTCGAGCGGGTGGAAGAAGGGCCCGATCGGCTGGATCTCGCCGGTCCGGCGCCGGGGCGCCTTGCGGTACCAGGCCTCGTTCATCAGCGCGACGGTGCGGGAGTTGAGCAGGCCGCTCGGGAACACCGGCGGCGCGCCCGCCAGGCTGGCCGGGCGGAACCGGAGCGGATCCCCCCGAAGCCTGCCCGGCAGGTCGCCCGCGGCGGCGAAGTCGCCGCTGGTGACAACCGAGCGGCCCATCCCCCGGCCGCGGGCCAGGCAGTCGGCCCAGGCCACGGTGTAGCCATGGGAGGCGTCGGCCGCCGCCAGGCACGCCATGGTCTCGTCGATGTCCGCAGTGCGCACGGTGTCCACCAGGACGCTGGCCGTCTCGACCTTCGTCAGGGCGACCGTGGCGCGCAGGATGATGCCGGTCAGGCCCATGCCCCCGGCGGTGGCCCAGAACAGCTCCGGGCTGCCCGCCGGGGTGATGACGCGCACCTCGCCGTCGGCCATCAGCAGGTCGAGGGAGCGCACGTGCCGCGCGAAGCTGCCGGCCCGGTGATGGTTCTTGCCGTGCACGTCGGCGGCGATCGCGCCGCCGACCGTTACCTGGCGGGTGCCGGGAGAAACCGGCACGAACCAGCCCAGCGGCAGCCCGGTGACCATCAGCTGCTCAAGGCTCACCCCGGCCTCGCAGGTCACCAGCCCGCTCGCCGGGTCCAGATCGATGATCCCGGTCATCCGGGTGGTCCTGATGACCAGTCCCCCGCCGTTCTGCGCCGCGTTGTTGTAGCTGCGGCCAAGCCCGCGGGCGATCACCCCGCGCGGCGGCGCGGAGGTGACCAGCGCGGGCACTTCCGCCAGGCCTGCTGGCTCGATCACCGCGGCCACCGTCGGGGCGGTCCGGCCCCATCCGGTGAGCGCCATCCTGTGCTGCCGCTGCCCGGCGGGCGGCGCCGGCCGGGCCTGCGGCGGCTGGGTCCTGCCGTCCGGCATCTGGCTGTCCTCCTCAGGCCCCGACCAGCGGCAGCGGCGCCCGCTGACCGCGGACGGCGGCGCAGACGCCGTCACTGGCCGCGGCAGCCGATATCCGGTCAGCCGCGGGCTGCCCGTAGGTCGTTGTCCGCTGCCGAAGTGGCCGCCCGGTGGGCGCGACCAGCTCTGCGAGCTGGCTGATCGTCTTGTAGGAGCCGTGCTGCGAGCCTGCCATCCGGCTGATGGTCTCCTCCATGAGGGTGCCGCCCAGGTCATTGACGCCGCCGGTGAGCACGTCCCGGCAGGCGCTGGCGCCCAGCTTGACCCAGGAGCACTGGATGTTGCTGATCGCGCCGTGCAGCAGCAGCCTGGACACCGCGTGCACGGCCCGGTTCTCCCGCCGCGTCGGGCCTGGCCTGGCCAGGCCGGCCAGGTAGATCGGCGAGCTTGCGTGCACGAACGGCAGCAGCACGAACTCGGTGAAGCCGCCGGTGCGCTCCTGGATGCCGCGGATCACCCGCAGGTGCCCGACCCAGTGCGCCGGGGTGTCCACGTGCCCGTACATCATCGTCGACGACGTCGGGATGCCCAGCCCGTGCGCCGTCGTGATGACCTCGATCCAGGCGGCGGCAGGCAGCTTGCCCTTGGTGAGCACCCAGCGGACATCGTCATCCAGGATCTCGGCCGCGGTCCCCGGCAGCGAGCCCACCCCGGCCTCGCGGGCCCGCACCAGCCACTCGCGGACCGGCAGGCCGGTACGCGATGCCCCGTTCATCACCTCCATCGGCGAGAACGCGTGCACGTGGATATCCGGGCAGCGCCGCTTCACCTCGGCAGCCAGGTCGAAGTAGGCGGTGCCGGGCAGGTCCGGGTGGATACCGCCCTGCATGCACACCTCGGTGGCGCCCGCCTCCCACGCCTGCACGGCCCGGTCGCCGACCTGGCCGAGCGACAGGGTGTAGGCGTCGGCGTCGGTCCGGCGCTGGGCGAACGCGCAGAACCGGCAGCCGGCGTAGCAGACGTTGGTGAAGTTGATGTTGCGGGTGACCACGTAGCTGACGTCGTCTCCCGCGGCGTCGGCGCGCACCGCGTCGGCCAGCGCGGCCAGCGCCTCAAGCTCGGGGCCGTCGGCGTCGAGCAGCGCGAGCGCCTCGGCGTCGGTGAGGCCGGCCGGGTCGCGCTCCGCCTTGCTGAGCGCCGCGAGCACATCGGCGCGCAGCCGCTGCGGAGCGGTGCCGGGCGCCGCCCGCCGCGCGGATGGCTCGATCCTGGCCGCGATCTCGCCCCAGTCGCCGTAGACCTCGGCGAAGTCATCCCTGCGGTCGCTGGTCCGGCCGGTGGTGTCGATCGTGACATGCAGGTCGGTGCGGCCGGAGGCATCGCCCCAGCCGCCGTCAGGCTCCTGCCACGGCCGCCCGGCAGGCATGGCGCCGTCCCTGGCCAGCCCGGTGCCGGGGTCCGCGAGCGCGGCGACATGGGCCGCCAGGCGCGGGTCGAGCCACGGCTCGCGGAGGTAGCCGGGGTAGGCGGTCAGCCGCTCACGCAGGGTGAAACCGGCAGCCGCGGTATGCCTGGCGAGGTCATCGATCTGCGGCCAGGGTCGCTCCGGGTTGACGTGGTCCGGGGTCAGCGGCGACACCCCGCCCCAGTCGTCGATCCCGGCGGCGAGAATCAGCCGGTACTGGTCGCCGATCAGGTTGGGCGGTGCCTGGATTCGCATCGATGGGCCGAGCACGAGCCGGGCAACGGCGATCGTCGCGGCAAGGTCGTCAAGTCCGGCGTCGGGCGTGTCGCGCATCTTGGTGTCCGGCTTGGCGCGGAAGTTCTGCACGATGACTTCCTGGATCCCGCCGTACTCGCGGGCCACCTGCCGGATGGCAAAGATCGAGTCGGCTCGCTCGGCCATGGTCTCGCCGATCCCGATCAGGATCCCGGTGGTGAACGGCACGGCGCTGCGGCCGGCGTCCTCCAGCACCCGGAGCCTGACCTGCGGGTCCTTGTCCGGGCTGCCGAAGTGCGCGGCTCCCTGCTCGGTGAACAGCCGGGCCGAGGTGGTCTCCAGCATCATCCCCATCGACGGCGCGACGGGCTTGAGCCGCTGGAAGTCCTGCCAGGACAGCACGCCGGGATTGAGGTGCGGCAGCAGGCCAGTCTCTTCCAGGACCCTGATCGCCATTGCCCTGACGTAGGACAGGGTGTCGTCGTAGCCGTGCGCGCCGAGCCATTCGCGGGCCTGGCGCCAGCGGCCCTCCGGCCGGTCACCGAGGGTGAACAGCGCCTCCTTGCAGCCGAGCGCGGCGCCCTGGGCGGCGATCTTGATGACCTCGTCGGGTGAGAGGTACGGGCTCGCCAGCCGCCGCGGCGTCGTGGCGAAGGTGCAGTAGCCGCAGCGATCCCGGCACAGCCTGGTCAGCGGGATGAAGACCTTCTTCGAGTAGGTGATGATGCCCGGCCGGCCGGCCGCATCAAGCCCGGCGTCCCTGGTGCGGGAGGCATAGCCGAGCAGCCTGGCCAGGGGCTCGCCGCGGGCGTGCAGCAGCGTGGTCGCCTCGGCCTGGTCCAGCGCCTTGCCGTCCCTGGCCCTGGCGAGCGCGCGGCGCAGGGCGCTGTCACCCGGCCCGGTCAGGTCCGGCCGCGGACCTGATCCTGTGGTCGCCGCCGCGCCGTGCGGCGGAGCTGGCCGTGGCCCGGGCTCTGGCCCGGGCTTGGGCCCATGCAGCGCCCCGGCCGGGACCGCGCCGGGGGCGCGCGCGTCATCGCTCATAGGCCAACCCTAGGCTGCGGCCATCAGGCGCCCTGGCCCGGAGGCCGGTGCTGCCCGGCTTGCGGTGCGCGGCGGAATGCCGCCACGATGTGCGGGTGGACGGCAACGAGAGCCCTGCAGCCTGGCCGGCCGCGCTGCCCGGCTGGTCAGCGTCGGCCCGCTACCTGGCGCTGACCACCTTCCGGCGCAGCGGCGCGGCCGTCACGACTCCCGTCTGGTTCGCCCGGGACGGCGGGCGGCTGCTGGTGTGGACCGGCGCGGCCACCGGAAAGGTGCAGCGGCTGCGGGCCAATCCGGCGGTGACCATCGCGTCATGCTCGGTCCGCGGCAAGCCAGCCGGGCCGGACTCACCCGGCACCGCGAGGCTGCTGCCCGGCACCGACGCCCAACTCGCGCAGCACGCGCTCCGCGCCAAGTACGGCATGGCCAAGCGCTCCCTCGACCTCTACAACGCCCTGATCCGCAGGATCCGCCGCCGTCCCGCGGGGCAAGGCGCCTACATCGAGATCAGGCCAGCGGCGGCGCTGGCCGTGGCGGGCAGCGCGCGGGCCACCCGGCTGACCGCGGCGTCGCCGTGCGCGGCCGGCTCACACTAGCTAACCCACGTCACACCGGCCACAGCCACCCGGTCGCCGGCTGCTAGCTTTCCTTGATCACCCAGTCGCCGGCTGCTAGCTTTCCTTGATCACGGAAAGAAAGGGGTGCCAGAGAGGCTGTCGCATTACTTCTTCTGGCAGGCTGCGACGGCATCCGAGTGGGGCATCGGCGTCGTTTCGGCGGTCGTGTGACCAGCGGAGTGGGGCACAGAGACGCAACACGCCGTGCAAAATGACCTTGACCTTCCAAGA
>DATGVY010000656.1:0-1791 GCA_035299845.1 Streptosporangiaceae bacterium | reverse complement strand
GGCATCATCACCGAGGCCGACCTGGCCCGCAATCTCGATGAGCACCGGCTCGCCGAGTTCGTCGAGAAGGTCTACAGGACGGCCTGAACCCGGCCGGCCTCATCCGCGGCCGGCGCGAGCGCGCCTGCGGACCGGGGCGCGGCGGGAGACCTCCGGCCCAGCCAGCAGCAGGGCCGCGCCGGCCAGCGGGCTCCCGCGCGATAACCGGTCACGGGTCCCGCGGCCCAGTCGGCAGCGCACACGACGACTCGCCGCGCTTCCCGGGCGCTGCTGGTCCTGGGACGCTCGAGCCCGCTGGCTCTTTGCCCGTCAGAAGCATCATCATCACCAAGGACGCCGAGGATGCCGGCCTGTATCTCCCTCATCAAGTACACCCACCAGGGCATCAGCACCATCAAGGCGGGCCCGGACCGTCCGGACGCAAACAAGGTAATCCTGAACCGCTATGGCTCGGAGCTGAAGGCGTTCTACCTGACCATGGGCCGGTACGACGCCGGGCAGACTGTCTGCGACGGAGCGTAGGTCTCATGGCAGCACTCCTCACACCGCGATGCCCAGGGCATCAGATGCCCGGACGCATGCAGGAGCACCAGCTGCCGGGAGCGAATACCCGATGGCGATGGCGACGGCAAGATAGCGCGCGGCCCAGCGGCGAGCGAGAGCCGGGAAGAGACGATGACTTTCAGGAGCAGGCGCCGGGAGCGCGCTCGGGCACGCGAAGAGCAGCAACGACGCATCGAGCAGGAGCGCAGGAATGCCGCGCTCATGGCGGCAGCGACCTGCCGTGAGGGAGACACGAGGGATAGTCCGGGCGTAGTTCACGCCTGGCGTCTGATCGAAAACGGTGCGGACCGGCGTGGCCCCTCGCGGGGCTATCCGCGCGGACGCATCCGGTTCTACGGGTCCTACCGATGCGCCAGATGCGGCGCGGGCAAGACGGACTTGACCGAGTGGGATGAACCTTGACCGCGATTCGCTCTGCGGCCGCCCGGGCGGGGCAGCCGTGGCGGCCGGGCCGGCCGCGGCAGTCCCGGCGTCCGGCATGACGAACCGCTGCCGCGCCCATTCCGCGACCCCCGGCACGCCGCCGGGTATATGCGGGCCTCTGCCAGGTGCAGCACCTCGCCGCGGCCGGCGAGGTGATGCAGCCAGGTGTACGCCACGATGGCGTCGGCGGGCCGCGGCCTGTCATGTCGCTCAAACTCGATCTGGCTGTACCGGTGACTGCCAGCTCGCCGTGCGGGCCGTGTTTCTTCCCTGATCCGGTGGTGCGCGGATCGGCGCGCGACCCGAGCCCGGCGCGGGTCTCGCCGTCCGCGGCCAGCGCGACCGCGCCAGGGTTTGCCGAGCTGCAGGGTGACTGCCCGCCGTTCCGTCCAGGTCCAGGAGGGACCCGGGTCGGTGATGGCCCGGAAGATCGTCGCGCAATGTCCGGGTAGCGCCAGCGCGGCGATAGCGGCCCGCGGCGCGGCCCGCGCGGCGCGGCCCGGTCACCGCAAGCAGCGCCGGCCGGCTCGGCAGTCATGCCCGGCCGGCGTGCTGTCCGGGCGGATCTGCCGCACGAACGGGATCCGCCAGCCGCTGACCAAGCCTCACACGGCAAGGGGGTGGGACAGTGGCTGCCATGCCAGTCTGGCGGCACGGGCAGCTGATGATCGCGGCCCGCTCTGGTTCTCCGGCCAGCAGGTGCCCGCGTGCGCCGCGCGAGGCCGTTGCCGTGCCGGAGCGGCAGCCCGCCGATCTGGGAAGGTATCGATGCCAGGGCTGAAGGACAGGCTGACCGACGCCGGG
>DATGVY010000655.1:0-6532 GCA_035299845.1 Streptosporangiaceae bacterium | reverse complement strand
ACGGCGTCGCCTGGATCCGCGACACGATCACCATGCTCGCGATACCCGGCCTGGCCGCGTTCGGTATCCGGCCGCACCACGCCGATGAGGTTGCCGCCAAAGCCATCAAGTCAAGCAGCATGCAAGGCAATCCCGTCGCCTTGAGCACCAGCGACCTGAGGACCATCCTCCGCCAGGCAATCTGAGCAGGCTCGGCACGGACAAGGCGGGCTACGCGGCCTCGTGCGCCTTGCGGGCGACGTGCTGGCTGACCCACATATCGGTGGCCGCCCATTTGGGTCTAGCCTGCCCTGGGATCACGCGCGGCGTGGCCGAGGAGGAGTCGTGGGGCTGATGGACGACTGGACCCAGGTGCTGCATGATGAGGCCGCGTCCTATGCGCGGGTGGCGCTGGCCAACATCAGGCGTGAGTTTCCATCCGGGGTGTATCACACGATGAAGGCGCCCGGCGACTTCCCGTTCCGCCCGAGGGCGCGCACACCGGTCTTCTATGGCAGTTTCGACTGGCACTCGTGCGTGGAGATGCACTGGCTGCTGGTCCGGCTGCTGCGCGTCGCTGCTGACGCGGTTCCGGCCGACGAGATCCGGGCCGCGCTTGGCCCACATTTCGGGGCCGTGGCGCTGGCTGCGGAGGAGCAGTTTATCGTCAGCGCGGACGGCCTCCGGGAGCGGCCTTACGGCTGGGGCTGGGCGCTTGCGCTGATTCACGAGACCGCGTCCTGGGACGATCAGGATGGCCGGAAGTGGGCGTCCGCCTTGGCGCCGCTGGCCGACCGGCTCCGTGGCCGCTTCCTCCAGTGGCTGCCCAAGGCGACCTACCCGGTTCGCCACGGGGTGCACGCCAACAGCGCGTTCGGGCTGTCCAGGGCGCTGCCGTACGCGGCAGCGCGGGCCAGGTCGGGGGACCCTGCGCTGCTGGAGGCGATCACCGCCAAAGCGCATGCGTGGTTCGGCAGCGACATGCTCTATCCCGGCGGCTGGGAGCCGTCGGGGCACGACTTCCTGTCACCGGCGCTCACCGAAGCAGAGCTGATGGCCCAGGTCCTGCACGCCGGCGAGTTCGCCGATTGGCTCGGCATGTTCCTGCCCGGTATCGAGCATGGCGAGCCAGCCTCGCTGTTCACCCCCGCGGTCGTGTCGGACTCCAGTGACGGCCAGTTCGCCCACCTGCACGGGCTCAACGCGAGCCGCGCATGGTGCTGGCGGCGGCTGGCAGAAAGCCTGCCCGACGGCGACCCGCGCATCGGCGCCGCCCTTGCGGCTGCCCGCACGCACGCGGAGGCCGCCCTCCCGCACGTCGAAGGTGACGACTACATGGTCGAGCACTGGCTCGCCGCTTACGCCGTCCTGATGCTCAGCTGACCCGCGGGGTGCAGCAAGTCACGCGCATCCGCCTTGCCATCCTGAGTCGGCCCATGAGGTTGAGTGCAACCAGCCCAGATCGCCGGGCAGCTCTACATCAGCGTCAGCACGGTCCGCTCCCACCTCGACCGGATCCGCGACAAGACCGGCCGCCGGCGCCGCGCCGGCCTCACCCGGCTAGGTACCTTGGGCGTCCAGGTACCTTGGGCGTCCAGAGACGTGAAGACCGAGTCAAGTTTTGTTCGAGGGTCAAGTTCGAACATGGCTCGTCGGGCTGGGGCGCAGCCCCGTTAGCCCCTGGAAGCCAGCCTCGTCTAGCCCGGCGTGTCCCGGACGCGCCGGGGGCGTGGATAGTGCGCCTCCGCCCGCCACCACGCAGCGCGGGCCGTCGCGGGTCACGTCCTCGCCAGCCACCGGTCCGCTGGCTACCGGTTCTAGGAAGGAAAGGGACCGCCGCGAACCTTGAGCGGTTCGTGCACGGCACGGCCATGCCGATCACTCACCATGCGGACGTCGGCCCCGGAATTGTCTGACGATGCTAATGTAGTACTACGCCAGCGTAGTTTAAATGTGAGTCTCACGGCTCTTGCACGAGGGAGGGCACGTGGCTGATGGGGACGGGGTGCCGGGCACGCTGGGGCCGCTGGAGGCGGAGGTGATGGCCGTGGCATGGCGGTCGGACGCTCCGCTGTCGGTTCGCAGGACGGCGGAGATCCTGAACGCGCGGCGCGACCCGCCGCTGGCGTATACCACGGTGATGACGGTTATGTCCCGGCTGGCGCGCAAGGGCATCCTGGCCCGGTCCAGGGCCGGGCGGAGCTTCGTCTACATGCCGGTGGCGGCCGACACGGCGGAGATCGCCGTCCGCGGCGTGCTGGCCGAATTCGGCGATGCCGCGCTTGCCCGTTTTGTCGAGCGTGTGGAGCTGGATCCGCAGCTGCAGCGGCGGCTGCGGCGGCTGACGGAGGAGGACCGTTGAGCAGGGGCTTGCGCGGGGCCGCGGCCGTGCTTTCCTGGCCGTTGCTCCTGGCGGCGGTACTGACGCACGGCGTCCTGGCGGCGCTGGCGGCGGCCGAGTACGCCAGGGTCGGCTGGCTGCTGCACTTTCCGTACGACCTCGCGGCCGTGAGCTTGGTCCTTGTCAGCGCGATGGCCGGGCTGGCGTCGGCGGCGCTTGTTGCGGCGCGCGCGGTCCGCGGGTCTGTGGTGCTGCGGCGCATGGGGCGATCGGGCTCCCCGCAGTTTCCGGCAGCGGCGCGGGACACGGCAGCGGCGCAGGACACGGCAGCGGCGCTGGGGATCGCCGGCCGGGTCCGCGTCGTCGCATCGGACGAGGCGTTCGCTGTCACATGTGGCCTGCTAAGGCCGAGGATCCTGGTCAGCGAGGGCCTGGCCCGGTCGCTGAGCCGGGCCGAGCTGATGGCGGTACTGGCGCACGAACGTTGCCACCTGCAGCACCGGGACCCGCTGCGGCTGCTGGCCGCCCGCATGCTCGCGGGTTACGGCTTTTACCTGCCTGCTGCCCGCTGGCTGGCAGGCCAGCTGGGGCTGCGCCGCGAGCTGGCCGCCGACCGGGCCGCTGCCACTCGTGCCGGGCGCGCCGTTCTGGCGGGCGCCCTGCTGAAGCTGGCCAGCGTCCCAGCTTGCCCGGCGGTGGCTGCGGCCGGCCACGCAGATGATCCGGCCGGGTCGCTGGAGGCCCGCGTGACCCAGCTCGAGCATGGCCGCCCGGCGCGGCCACGCCTCGGCCGCACCCGGATAGCGGCCACCGCGGGCGGCATGGCGCTGCTGACGGCGGCGGGCATGTGCTGCGCGGCGCTATCCCAGGTCATTCCCGGAGGAGTGGCGTGAACCGGTACTGCGTGGGCCCGGCGATGGCAGTGGACTGGGGCGAGCAGGATCTTGCTCCCGGCGACCGGCGGCGGATGATCGGCCGGGTGCTGTCCTACTTCCGCCCCTACCGTGGCCCTGGCCTGCTGGTCGCGGCGTGCATTGCCGTACAGGCAGTGCTCGGGCTCGCCCCGGCGGTCGTGTTCCAGCGGCTCATCAACACCCTTGCGCGTCCGCATGCCTCGTTCGCCCATGTCGGGCTGCTGGTCGCCGTGGGCATCGGCGCCGCGATCGTCGCCGGGCTGACCGGGGTGGCCCAGGCATATGTCTCCACAGTGATCAGCCAGGGCATCGTGGCCAGGCTGCGTCGCCAGCTGTTCGGCCGGCTGCTGGACCAGCCCCTCGCGTTCTTCACCCACCGCAAGGCCGGCGACCTGCTGTCACGGATCAACACCGACATCGACGGGGTCGAGGACGTGGTCACCGACACCGTGTTCGGGCTGGTATCCAGCACGCTGGTGACGATCGCGACGCTCGCCCTGATGCTCACGTTCTCCTGGCCGCTGACCCTGGCCGTTCTGGTGATGATCCCGACCGTGGCGCTGCCCGCACGCCGCGCCGGGCGGGCAACCTACCAGGCGCGGGGCCGCACCCAGGGACTGCGCGGCCAGATGACCGCGTACATGCAGGAGATCCTCGGCATTTCCGGGATCATGCTGGTCAAGGCGTTCGGCAGGGAGCCCGCCGAACGGGACCGGTTCGCCGCGATGAATGACGAGCTGCGGGCGCTGGAGGTCAAGCAGAACCTGATCGGCCAGTGGTTTGGCATGCTGATGAGCACGCTGCAGACCGCCGCCCCGGCACTGATGATCTTGTTCGGCGGCTGGCTGGTCATCACCGGCCGGGCGAGCGTCGGCACCGTGTTCGTGTTCGCCACCGTGCTGGGCCAGCGCCTCGCTGGCGCGGTCACCTCCCTGGCCGGGATGCACGTCAACATCACCGGATCGCTGGCCCTGTTCGGGCGGCTGTTTACCTATATCGACCGCGTCCCGGAGATCACCGATGACCCCGGTGCCGCCGAGCTCGGGCCGGTCCAGGGCGCCATCCGGCTCGACCAGGTGACTTTCACCTACCCGGGCAGCAGCCGTCCCGCCGTCAGCGATATAGAGATGAGCATCGAGCCTGGCCAGCTGGTCGCCCTCGTCGGCCCGAGCGGCGCCGGGAAGACCACGATCACCGGCCTGGTCGCTCGCTTCTTCGACCCCCAGCAGGGACGGATCCTGGTCGATGGGGCCGACCTGCGTTCCGTCACCCGGGCGTCGCTGACCCGCCAGCTGGGGATGGTGTTCCAGGACACCTTCCTGTTCCACGCCTCGGTCGCCGACAACCTGCGTTACGCCCTGCCCGAGGCCACCGCCGATGACCTGGTCGCCGCCGCCACGGCAGCTCACCTGCACGAGTTCATCTCCGCCCTGCCCGACGGCTATGACACCGTGGTTGGCGAGCGCGGCCACCGACTGTCCGGCGGGGAGAAGCAGCGCATGGCGATTGCCCGGGTGATCCTGCGCGACCCGCGGATCCTGATCCTGGACGAGGCCACCTCCAGCCTGGACTCGGTCTCCGAGCAGCACATCCAGGCGGCCCTGCGGCCGCTGCTGCGCGGCCGCACCAGCCTGGTCATCGCCCACCGGCTGTCCACCGTCCTGGCTGCCGACAAGATTGTCGTCCTAGACGAAGGGCGGCTCATCGACCAGGGCAGCCACCCGGAGCTGCTCGGTCGCGGCGGCCTTTATGCGGAGCTGTACCGTCGGCAGTTCCGCAGCCCGCAAGCGCCGGACGCCGGGGACACCGCGGCCGGGCCATCCGGCGAGCCCGTCCTCGAACCGTCCGCAACCACCGTTTCCTGACCGGTATGCGTCGATCTGCCTAACCGATCTGAAAGCTGTGGATCCGGCAGTTCATTTCACCTGGTACCGGAGGTATCAGACCGGGTCTGGGTCCAGACCACACGCGCGATCCCGGGGAGGACGCGGCATGCAATCGACACCCCGGGCACCGACGAGCGTGCTCCGGCCTTCTGCCGCGCCAGCGGCTAGCGGGACCAGGCCTTGACCCGCTGCTGAGCCGAGGACCTCGCGGTCACCCGGCCGCGCGGTCTTCGGCCCACAGGGTCAGGTCCGCGCGGACCCTGAAAGGACTACCGGTGACTGCTTCCGCCGGCTGCCTGGCGCACACAGGGGCGGCACGGTGCGCCTCGGCGTCACAGGTCCAGGTGTTCCAGCGCCGTCAGGTAGGCCTCGCTGTAGGTGGGGTACTGGGCGACCTGGTCGAGGAGGACGTCGACGGGGATCTGGGCGCGGATGGCGAGCGCAGCCTGGTGGATCCACTCGCTGGCCATCGGGGCGACGGCCCATGCCCCGATCAGGATCCGGCGGCTGCGGTCGGCGAGCAGTCCGAGGGTGCCGCCCGGGTCGCACTCGTAGGTCCAGGGCCGGGCGATTGCGTCGGCCAGGCCGATTTCCGCGGCGGCGATGTCGATGCCGCGGCTGCGGGCCTGCCCGGTGGTGAGGCCCACGGCGGCGATCTCGGGGTCGGCGAACACGACCCGGGGGATGCCCTCGTAGCGGGCGGTGCGGCCGCGGCCCAGGATGTTGTCGGCGACGACCCGGCCCTGGTACATGGCGACATGGGTGAACATGGCCACCCCGGTGACATCGCCGAGTGCCCACAGCCCGGCGCCGGCCCGGCAATGCTCGTCCACGGGTATGGCGCCGCCGTGGCCGGGCATGATGCCGGCGGCATCCAGGCCCAGGCTCGCGGTGCAGGGCCGGCGGCCCGCGCCCAGGATGATCACGTCGGTCTCGATCTGGGTACCGTCGTCGAGGGTGACGGCCGCCCCGTCGCCATCCGGGCGGGCGCGGGCGGCGGTTCGGCCGGTGCGGATGGTGATGCCGTCGGCGGACAGGGCCTGCGCTGCGAGCTCGCCGACGCGGGGGTCCTCGCGGTCGAGCAGCCGGTCGGCCCGCTGCACGATGGTGACGTCGGCGCCCATCCGGGCGTAGAACTGGCCGAGTTCCACCCCGACCGCGCTCCCGCCGATCAGCAGCACCCGGCGCGGGATGTCGCGGACGGTGGTGGCCTCTCGGTTGGTCCACACCGGCACACCGTCCAGGCCGTCGACCGCCGGCCGGACCGGCTCGGAGCCGGTGGCGATCACGATGTCGGCGGCCTCCAGCAGCTGCCCGCCGGCCGCCACCCGGCCCGGGCCGGTGATCCGGGCCGACGCCTTCATGACGGTTGCGCCGGCCTGTTCGTAGCCGCGGATCTGCCCGGTGTCGTC
>DATGVY010000654.1:0-3138 GCA_035299845.1 Streptosporangiaceae bacterium | reverse complement strand
AGGCCGGGCCAGGCCCGCGGCCGGCGCCGCCCGCCCGGCTGCACTGGCACCAGGCGGCTGCGTAAATCCTGGGTGTCATGTTTATTTCCCGTTGAGCGGGCAGGCTGCCGATCGGCCAGCCATCCCGGCTGCACGGAGGTGAACATGACGAAACCGTCGGCCCGCGACTCCGCGGCAACGTCAGCGGCGGACCTCGGCCACTACGACGACGGTGAGCTGCTCAGCCTCGTCCGCTCGCTGCCGCTCGGCAACCAGCGGCGGGCCGCTGCCTGCGAGGTGCTCGTCACCCGCTACCAGCCGCTGGTCCGGTCGTGTGCACGGAAGTACTGGAACGGGCCGGAATCGGCGGACGAGCTGATGCAGGTCGGCTACGTCGGGCTGATGAAGGCCATCAACAAGTTCGACCCCGCTGTCGGCGGCAGCCTCGCCGCCTACGCGTTCCCGAGCATTAGCGGCGAGCTGAAGCGGCACTTCCGTGACCGCTGCTGGCAGGTCCATGTCAAGCGATCCGCCCAGGAGCTCGTGCTGGAGATGCGCAAGGCGGCCAGGGAACTTACCCAGCAGCTCGGCCGGGCCCCCGGCGATGGCGAGCTGGCCAGGCACCTGCACGTCAGCATCGGCGAACTGGCGGATGCCAGGCGCGCCGACCTCGGCTTCCATGCCTGGTCGCTGGACGCGCCGATGTCCGGTGAGGACGAAGCTGGCAGCCTCGCCGAGCTGCTCGGCGAGGAAGACGGCCTGGTGGAGCACACGCTCGACATGGCCGCAGTGTCCTCGCACTGGAACGAGCTGCCCGAGCGCCAGCAGCGCATCCTGCTGATGCGGTTCTACGGAAACATGACGCAGGCCGAGATCGGCGGGACCCTGGGCATCTCGCAGATGCATGTGTCCCGCCTGCTGACGCAGTCGCTCACGTACCTGCGCGAGTGCCTGCTTGGGCCGGAGAAGCGGCTATCGACGGTTGGAGAATCATGAAAATCGCGCCGGGACTGACGCTGCTCGCGATCGGTGCCATCTTCGCCTTCGCGGTCAGGACCAATCCGCCCGGACTGAATATCCACACCATGGGCTGGGTCATCATGCTGACCGGGGTGGCCGGATTGCTGCTCCCCGCCCGTGCGTCCGGCTGGCTGCGCAGGCGGATCGTGCTGCGCAGGGATCCGGCTGGCCCGGATATCGGCGAGACCGGCGACGACGGCCCGTACCCGTCCTACGTCCTGCGTGATCCCGCGGCGCTTGCCTCGGCGATCCTGCGGGACGCCGAGCTTGCCGGGGCGGCAGACGATGCTTCCGAGGACGTTCCCGGCCCGGCGCCCGCCGATCAGGCCGGCGAGCAGGCAACGGCGCCCGCTGGCACCCTTGACGACCTGCTTGGCGGCCGGCCAGGCCCCGGCCTGCGGCGCCCGTGATCGGGCCCCGTGATCGGGCCCCGTGATCGGGCGCCCCGTGATCGGGCGCCCCGTGATCGGGCGCCCCGTGATCGGGCGCCCCGTGATCGGGCGCCCCGTGATCAGGCCCCGTGATCAGGCCCCGTGATCAGGCCCCGTGATCGGGCGCCCCGTGATCGGGCGCCCCGTGATCAGGCCGCCGTGATCAGGCGCCCGCGATCAGGCCGCGATCAGGCCGCCGTGATCAGGCGCCCGCGATCAGGCCGCCGCGATCAAGCGCCCATGATCAGGCGCCCATGATCGGGCCCCAGGTTTGAGCCCGCTCGTCCTGGGACATAATGGCGGCAGTAACGGTGCCTACGACGCAGGCACTCCCCCACGCCGCCACGGCGTGGTCGCGGAGCGTGCCTGCATGGAAGGCCTCTCGCTGGTGCGATGGCCCGTCGTTGCCCGGCTTCCCGACTTCCTTCGCGATCTTCGACGCCCTCGTCGTGGCGATCACGAAGGAGACAGCGTCATGAAGATCGCACTCGTCGCCGAGCAGGCCAGTCAGCACACTCCTGCCCGCAGCGCGGCGGCAGCCGATCCCGGTAGCCACGCTCTGCGGCCGTGCATGCTCGCTCGGACGCTGGGCGGGCTCGGGCATCAGGTCACCATCTACGCACGGAAGGATGCACCGGCACTCTCCGCCCGGGCGATTGTCGCTCCGGGCGTGACGGTCGAGCACCTGCAGGCCGGGCCGGCCGCACGGCTGCCGGCTGACAAGGTACTCCAGCACATGGCGGCGTTCAGCGGTCAGCTTGCGCAGCGCTGGCGCCAGGGCGCGCCGGATATCGTGCACTCCCATTTCTGGACCGGCGGCCTTGCCGCGCTCGCGGCAACCCGCGACGTCGACGTGCCCGTCGTGCAGACCTTCCATTCGCTCGGCACCGCCGAGCGGCGGTACCTCGGCCCGCTTGCGGGCGGCTCGGAGGCCAGGCTGCGGCTCGAAGGTCTTATCGCCCGTAGCGTCAGCGCGGTCCTCGCCAGCTCTTCCGGCGAGATGTCCGAGCTTGCCCGCCTGGGCGTGCCGCGGTCATCCATCAGCGTGGTCCCCTACGGCGTCGATACCAGCGAGTTCCTGCCCGATGGCCCGGTAGCAAGGCGCACCGGCCGGCCCAGGCTGCTGGCAGTCGCGCCGCTCACCGAGCGCTCCGGGCTGGACGTCATCGTCCGCGCGATGGCCGACGTGCCCCGCTGCGAGCTGCTGATCGTCGGCGGCCCGCCTCGCGCGCAGCTGAGCAAGGAGCCGGTCTACCGCGACCTGGTCCGGCTCGCCAGCCAGCTGCGGGTGGCTGACCGGGTCGTTTTCACCGGGCAGGTCAGCCGCGCTCGGATGCCTGCCCTGCTCCGCTCGGCGGACCTGCTGGTCCACGCCGCGCTGTACGAGCCGCTCGGAATGGCCCCGCTGGAGGCGATGGCCTGCGGCACGCCGGTGATGGCGGCTGCGGGAGGCAGCCACCAGGACGCCATCGTGGACGGAACGACCGGCGTCCTGGTCAGGCCGGGGAGGCCCGCCCTGCTCGCCCGGCGGATACGCCAGCTGCTGGCCAGCCCCATGCTGCTGCAGGGATACGGGATAGCCGCGGCGGACAGGGCCCGCGCGCGCTACTCATGGGAGCGCATCGGCCGGGAGACGCTGGCGGTCTACGAGCGGTCGCTGCCGCGGCGAGCGCCCGCCGCCGCCTGACCAGCCGACCGTTGCCCGCTG
>DATGVY010000653.1:0-4691 GCA_035299845.1 Streptosporangiaceae bacterium | reverse complement strand
GTCGGCTTGTGGTCATGATGGGGATCGGATGACGTTCGCCCTGGCCAGCTCCGACAGCGCCCCAACCTCAACTGGATTATCGCACCGGGAATCGAGGTTAGTCGCCAGCTCAGACACCACCAGCTCGTCGGGCTGGGGCGCAGCCCCGTTTGTCCACTGTGTTAGTCCATTGGCGCGCCCACACGCTCACGGACCTCTTGCACGGCCCAGTTGTTGCCGTCGGGATCGGTGAAGAAGACGAACTTGCCGCCATCCCGGGGATCCAGTGTCTGGACCTCCGAGACCTCGATGCCCCGTCCGGCAAGCTCGGCGCGTGCCGCCTCGATGTCGGTGACGACCAGCTGCAGCCTGGCCCCTGACCCGAGGTTGGCGTCGGCAGTCACCAGCGCGGGCCCGATGACGACCGAGCACGAAGACCCGGGCGGTGTCATGTGCACCACCCGCATGGTCTTCGTGGGCTGGATGTCAGCGTCGAGGCGGAACCCCAGCTTGCCGAGATAGAAGCTCTTTGCCCGGTCGATGTCGGTGACCGGAACGACCACAACTTCCAGCTTCCAGTCCATGGTGCTCATCCCTTCTGGCTGCGGCGCCCCGGGTGGGCGCTCCCAGCACTAGGACGTGGCTGCGGCGCCCGTCTCGACATCCTCCGGGAACCTGACACCGGTCTCATCCGCCATCCGGCGTGGAAGGGGCGCAAACCTGCCGCGATGGCGGACCCGGCAGGACCGATCGCGGTCATGGACGGGGCTGGGTGGCGGTCGTCAGGATGGCCGCGATGCCGTCCGCCGAGTCGAGCTCGCCGGCGGCGACCCGCATGACGAGGTCATAGGCAGCCTCGTTGGTCAGGGTAAGCCGGCGTCCGTTGATGCCATAGAAGGCGATGAGCGCCGCCAGCGCGAGCCGTTTACTGCCATCGACCAGGGCATGATTGCGGGCCAGCGAATCCAGGAGGGCCACGGCCTGGCCATCCAGGCGCTGGTTAGGCGTCGGCGCCAGGGCGGGACGGGCGAGGCTAGTCCCCGTTCAGGCCTATTTTCTCCAGCGCTGCGGCGAACGCCTGCTGCCAGCTGGCCAGCCGCCGCGCCGGGCCCGGTGATGGCGGTTTCACCTGTTCGAGCGCGGCGAGCGCGTTGCGCGTCACGTCAGCGGGCCGCGGCGAGGTCACGCCGGCGTCGCCCAGCTCGAGTTCATGCTGCAGGTTGTCCCGGCCGTGGCCCTGGACGACGTCGAGCAGCAGCAGCGGCCGGCCGACGGTGCGCGCCTCGGTGCAGGTGTCGCCTGAACTCGTCACCACCAGGTCAGCGGCCGCCATCAGCTCGGGGATCCGGTCAGAGAAGCCGAACGCGCGCACCCGCGGCTGCCGCCGCGCCGCAGCCCGCAGCCTGGCCTCCAGCCTGGCGTTGCGCCCGGCGACCGCGAGGACGTGCACGCCCGCGTCGCCGAGCGCCTCGGCCGCCTCGGCGACCGGGCCAAGGCCCCAGCCGCCGGATATCAGCAGGACGCAGCGCCCGTGACCGGGCAGGCCGAGGCGCGCCCTGGCCTCCGCCTGCGCGGGCGGATGGTAGAACGCCGTCCGCACGACGGCCGGGACGACCATGACCCGAGCGTCCGGCTGGAACCGGTGCACGGCTGGCTCGGCCGCCGCGGCGGTGACCAGGTACAGATCGACGTTCGGGTGCACCCAGAGCCGGTGCGGCGTCACGTCGCTGCAGAAGACTACGTGCTGCATGCCCGGGTACCGGCCCGCCAGCGAACTCATCGCCGACGCGCCGGTGGCGAACACCGAGATGGCCAGGTCGGCCGGATGCGCGTCAAGATAGGCGCGCAGCCGCGGCACGACCTGCCGCCTGGCGCTCGCGTCGGCCAGCATGGCCAGTCGGCTGCCCGTGCGCAGCGCGGCGAAATGGAACGCGTCGTACAGGCCGGGCACGGCCAGCATGGACCGGAAGACCGCCTCGCCCGCCGAGCCGCCTCGCTTGCCGAGCAGCCGCATCGCATCGAGCGTGGCGGCCGACCAGCCGGCCCCGGCCAACGCGGTGGTGCACGCCTCGGCCAGCACGTCGTGGCCCATGCCGAGCGAGCCGGACAGCAGGACTGCCTTCCTCACGACGGCCTCACGACGGCCTCACGCCGGGTCTCACGCAGGCTCTCATGGCGGGCTCGTGACCGGGCTCATGAGGGGCTCGGGCCGGCCTGATCACGCTGCGACCTGAGCCAGTCGAGATACCGCTGCACGCCGTCTGCGAAGGAGGTCACCGGCGACCAGTCGAGCAGTTCCTTGGCCAGGGTGTTCGACACGCTCACGCCGTTGTAGTCGGCGTTCCTCGCGGGCACGTGCTCAATCGCGGTGTCGCCGATCAGGCTGCGCACCGTGTCGGCGATCTCCCGCACCGACACCGGCGTGCCGCCCTCAAGCGCAATGGTCTGGTCTGCCGCAACCGGGGCGAGCGCCCGCAGGTGCGCGTCGGCCAGGTCCTCGACGTAGACGTAGTGCCGCTGCTGATCGCCGGTGCCGGCGATAGTGATCGGCTTGCCGTCCAGGGCCAGCCGGACGAACCTGGCGATGACCAGGGCGTCCCGCATCCTCGGGCCGTACGGGATGCCGTACCGCAGGATCGTGAACTGCTGCCCGTACATCTGCCGGTAGCTGTGCACGAGCATCTCGGCGGCAAGCTTCGTCGAGACGTAGACATGGCCGGCGCTGCTCAGGTCGACTAGGGCGTTCTCGGCCCGCTCGCCGTCGCCCGCCGTCGCGCCGTACACCCAGACCGTGCTGGCGAGGATGACCCGCCCGCAGTCCTGGCGGCGGGCCGCCGCCAGGACCCGGGCGGTGCCCTCGACGTTCAGCCGGACGGCGCGGACCGGGTCCGCGTCGACGTCGTTGACGTCAGCCACCGCGGCCAGGTGGAAGACGGCCGCGCGGTCGGCCAGCGCAGCGTCCATCGCGGCGTCGTCGAACAAGTCGGCATCGCAAAGCTCGGCCGCCGGGTTGAGCCAGCGCGCGGACGTGTCGATCACCCGCACGTCATGCCCGGCCGCCAGCAGATGATCTACCACGTGAGAGCCGATGAAACCGCAGCCTCCTGTCACCGCCACGCGCATGCCCGCTCCTCAGCTCCTGGCCAGGTCCTCGTCAGGACCCGGTCGCATCCCTGCTGCCACAGATCCCAGCCGCCGCAGGACCCGGCACCCTCAGACCCCGGAAAGCGCGTCATAGACGGCCGCCACGGCGGTCAGCACCTGGTCAACCTCGTCGTCTCGCATGTCGGAATGAACAGGCAGGCAAACGTGCCTGTTGCAGATGTCCTCGGCCACCGGCAGCGGCTCCCCGGCGTACTCGGCGAGCACCGGCTGATGGTGCAGCGGCATGTCGTAGACCTCGCCTGCCAGCCGGACGTCATGCCTGGCCGCAAGCTCGTGCTTGAAGGCCGCGCGGTCGGCCCCCGGTGGCAGCAGCACGATGTACTTGTAGATGTTGCCGCGGCAGCCGGCCGGCTCGCTCAGCGGCTCAAGCCCGTCCAGGCTGGCCAGCGCCTTGTCGTAGCGGGCGGCCACCTCGCGGCGCCGGGAGATGAAGCCAGCCATCCTGCGCAGGTGCACCAGGCCGGTCACGGCGTTCTGCTCGCTGAGCCGCCAGGCATAGCCGAGCCGCACATGGTGGTTCGCCGAGAAGGCCCCCTTGCCCTGGTCACGGTAGATCCTGGCCTCGTTGGCAAGATCGCCTGACGGAGTGATGATCATTCCGCCTTCGCCGCTCGTCACGACCTTGGTCGGATAGAAGCTGAACGCAGCCGCTCTGCCGAATGAGCCAGCAAACCGGCCGTCGTACGTGGAGCCATGTGCATGCGCCGCGTCTTCAACCAGGATGATGCCGTGCTGCGCGCAGAATTGGCTGATCTCGCCGGCGTGCGGCGAGATCAGCCCGGCGATGTGCACGAGCACCACGACGGCCGTCTGCGGGGTGCTGACCGCGGCGATAGTGTCCGGCGTGAGCGCGAACGTAGCCGCGTCGACGTCGGCGAACACCGGGCGCCCGCCAGCCCGCAGCACGGCGGCTGCCGTCGCGTAGAACGTGTTGGCCGGGACGATCACGTCCCGGCCGTCGACGCCGACCGCGCGCAGCGAGATTTCCAGCGCCGCGGTGCCGCTGGCGATGGCGACGGCATGCGCTGCCTCGTGCGCTTCGGCGAAGGCAGCCTCGAACTGCTTCGTGTACGGCCCGAGGGTGAGGGCGCCGGTGGTCAGGATGCCGGTGATGGCCTCCGCTATCTCGGCCCGGTCGGCCGGCGGAAAGACGATCCGTGCTGCTTGCACTCCCAACCGGCACCCCTTGTGGTCGACCCTGGTCCGATACGCCGGATCCGGTGCGCCTGACCCGGTCCGGCGCGGTCCCGGGCATGACATGATCCCAGGAACCAGCCAGCCGCGTCCTGCGCTTTGCGCGCATGTGGCAGGTGCCACGGCGCGCCGCTATCGTACTTGCGGTGTCGTGCGTGTGCTGTGGTGCGTGCGGCGGTGGATGCTGTGTGGCCGGGCCGCCCGCGCGGCCTGGCCATCCGGCAAGAGTAGCGATGGGCGGACAATGAGGGCGGACCCGGCTGGCCGTAATCGGCAGGCGGCCCGGTACGCCGTGCTCGGTGCTGCAGGGCTGGCTGTCGCGCACGGCGGCCCTGGCCTGACCGCGCTCGGGC
>DATGVY010000652.1:0-15411 GCA_035299845.1 Streptosporangiaceae bacterium | reverse complement strand
GCGGCGCGGTCGCGCCGATGCTGGACTGAGCAGGTCGCCCCACGTCGTTGTCGAACGTCCTCAATTGCCCCGCCGATGACGGTCGTTTGCTAGATGGTCACGGAGTGTGGTGAAGCCTCCGGGCTTGCAAGCGCGCCGAGCCGCCGTTCGGTGCGCTGGTCGCTGGCGCTCCGCGCTTCGCCCGGCGCTCGGTCCTGCAGGTGTTCAGGCGTTCGAGGAGGAGTTCGCCCTCGCTCGCCCCGCCATGGCCGAGTCGGCGGGCCGTCTCCTCAACCGCTTCCCCGGCCTATCGCTTGCCGGCTCCTGACGAGCCGGGCCCGCGGCTGAGCTGCGCCCGGGCAAGGCGCCAGCGGGCACCACATCGCTCAGTCCCGCAGCACCCACAGGCACTGTGCGGCGCTTTCTCCGACGTTGCGCCAGGCGTCGATCCCGCGGCGGGAGGCGAGAAGCGTCTCGCCGCGGCGCAGGACGGGACGACCCGATCCAAGCAGCACCTGGACGAGGCCGCTGACCACCCCGACGAGCTCGGTGCCCTTGTGGGCGAAAGGAGCCTCGACGGTCGCCGATCGCGGCAATGAGACGAGGTAGGCGCGCATGCCCGCCTCGGCGTCGTCGAGCAGCGGGAGGACCGAGCCCGCAGGCGCGTTGCCGGGGCTGTGGCGCCTGCCAATCCGGTAGTCGGGTGTGACCTCACCGCCGAGCAGCTCGTCGAGGGTGATGTTGAGGCGCCCGGCAAGGGCGAGCAGCGTCTCGAGGGAGAGCCCTCTCTCTCCTCGCTCCACTTGCGAGATGGCGCTGGGGGAGACTCCGGCGAGGCGGGCGAGATCGCTCTGGCTCAGCTCCCGGCGCAAGCGGTAAGCGCGCAACGCCATACCGACGCGCGCCACCGCCTGAGCCGGTTGCAGCTGTAGCATCCCGTCCCGGACGGAGTAGCGAAAGACCTGGCCCTGGGCTCCCGGCGGGCGCCCCTCGGCCTTGCTGATGCGAAGGCGACCCTCGCCGACGACGATGACGCACTGGGTGATCTGCTCGATCTCGCGGTGCAGGGTTCGGTACTGGCTCGCCCCCGGCACCGACCAGTAGGCGATGGCGCCGAGGTCGAGCAGCATCGGGCAGCAGTGTCCGAAAAAGTCGCTCGCGATGCGCATCCCCCAGCGGTCCGACAGCGCCTCCAACGAGTCGAAGAGCAGGAGAGGGCGGCGCGCCCGGACGCAGAACTGCCGTATCGCCTCGAGCAGGCTGCGCGGGCTCGTGATCGGCGCGCCCATCCGCGCGTCGAGGATCTCGATCCAGGGCCATCGCGCCTTCACCTCAGCGGGGTCGCTCGAGGCGACGACGTACCCCGTCCTGCCGAAGTCCTCGCGGCGCCGCGCGATGGCGTCGTAGAAGAGCCCCTGGGCTGAGAGCTCGCCGCCCTCCCACACCCAGACGACGTTGTCACCCCAGTAGAGGCCGCCGAGCGCGCGGTCGAGCTCGGCAACACCGGTGCCGGCAGACTCATTAGCCATGCTTCAAAGCTTAGGGCAAACAGGAAGCCACAAGCCAGTCGCTGGGTGGCCGCTGTCGGCACCAAGGCACAACGCGGCCCATGCCGGCAGCGATGACAGGTATACAGCAATGCTGTCAGGTAATTCGTAATCTAGCTCTTCTGCTTTACCGTTGCTTAAGCCATGAGATGCCGTCCTGGCGCTCCCCAGGGCCGGGGCGGCCGGAGTTAGGAGCGTCCCATGATGAGTTTCGGCGACAAGGTGCCGGCGGGCGACAGAGTGACGGCGAGCGACCCGGCGACGAGGACGCAGCCGGTATTCAGGCGGGTGCTGGTACCCGTCGAGGATGCAAGCCAGGTAGAGCACGTGGTGGAGCTGGCGCGGCGAGCCGGCGTGAGCGAGGCCCGTGTCCTGCACCTCAATCTGCGCGAGAGCATCGGGGGGCGGCGCTTCGCACTCGAGACGGAATCCTCGGCCTCCTGCGTCGTCGAGGCAACTGTCTTCGAGCTTTCCATGGCAGGCATCGGAGCCTCGGGACAGGTTCGCCACGCCCTCGTCGACAGGGCTGCCGAGGCGATCGTCGCCGAGGCCATCGAGTGGGGGGCGGATCTGATCGTGCTCGGCTTCCCACGCCGTGGCGAGCTCGCGACCCGGCTATTCGGCAGCGTGACGCTCCGCGTGCTCCAGCACGCGCCGTGCCCGGTCCTCGTGGCCTCCTCAGCGGGCAGAGATCGCCTTCACCGTGTTGAGGAGAGCATTACGCCGGTCACCGGTCCTGATCCCGACGTCGACCACGATCACCCCGCGAGGGGCCGGAGCAATGACCTCAGCACGACCCCCGTGCGCTGACCGGTACGCTGGCCCGTTGGTTGGCTGGCATGCGCCTGACGCGCTGCGCCCGTCGCCAACGTAGTCGGCAATTCGCGCCATGCCGCCGTTGCGGTCTGGGAGGGTTGCCTGGGCGAGGGGCAGCGGTGCTACGCGGGCTGGCTAGATTTCCGCGAGTCGGTGTCGTGGGGATCGCCGTCTCGATCAGGGTCGCTGTTGCCCGCCACCACGCCGCAGCAAGGTCGGCAGGAACGGTGAGCGGTGAAGACGTCCCAATCAGACATCTCGGCCTCCGCGAATCGCCGGCGCGTGGCCGCCAAGCACCCGACGCGGCCGGCGACCGTGTCGCGGAGATCAAGCAGCGCTGGTCGCAGATCGCCGGACCGGCCCGTTTCGCCGACACCTGCCGCACGCTGCAGGACCTGCTGGACAGGCTGAGCGACGCCGACACATAACGGGGCCACATCCCACGTTCAGGACCGCATTGCTTTGCCGCGATCGCGGTCGTTTCGCCACCAGCTGGCCACCGAACGTGGTGGAATCGCAGCGGGGCCAAGTTCGCAGATCCGCCTGATTGTCCGGGCGTTCGCGGCTGTGCGGCCCGTCCTGGCCAGTCTTGCGGCACGTTGGCCATGACCGGTTCGCCACGGCAATGCGCGAGGCGCTGCGCAGCGCGGCCTTCCCCTTTTGGGCCTGGGTTGACGTGCTGCGCGGCGCTACGATCGTACGGCGCCTTACAAGCCGGTCAGGACGGCCTATCTCACCAGGGAGGCTCGGATGGCGGATACGACAGCGGCTCCCACTGGCGGTCGGGCTTTGTTCGTCCGGCAGTCGTCCGGGCTGGTCCGCGAGGTCAGCGTCCGGAACGCCCTCTTCTACAACACCGCGGCGTTCATCGGCATAACGGTGGCGTGGGCGCCGGTGTTCTACACCCTCGCCTTCGCGCCGGTCGGGAAGAAGTTTGGGCTCACCAGCTACGGCTGGACGGCCATCCTCGTCGGGATCTGCTGTGTCTTCCTCGGCCTCATCTTCGCCTCGCTTGCGACCGTGATGCCCCGGTCCGGAGGTGACTACGTCTTCACCAGCCGGCTGATTCCCGTAGCTGGGCCCTTCCTCGCATGGGTCGAGTCATTCACGCTGGTCTTTGCCTCGCTCGCGATCATCGCCTTCGAGATACCGATCGTGCTGCGCAATACACAGATCAGCGGCGAGATTATCGGGATCGGGACCGGGTCGGGGTTCTTCAAGCGGGCGAGCGGCTGGTTTACCTCAGGCGGGACCATCACCGACTGGCCCGGAATGATCGGCGCGCTCGTGGTGATCGCCCTCATCCTGCTGGTGGTGATCCAGCCGACCCGCAGATTCCACCGCATCGTCACCGGCCTCGGGGCGATCGGGCTGCTGTCGTGGGCCGTCATGTGGATTGCCGGGCTGGTGTTCGTCCACCGCGCCAGCTTCGAGGCGAACCTGCCGAAATACACCGGCATGACCGCGGCGGCGCTGCAGAAGGCCGCGGTCACCGGCGGCGTCGTGGGGCACGGCTTCAGCTGGAGCACGGCCGTGCTGCCGTTCCTGATGAGCGTGGTCCTCTTCCAGTACATCGGATTCCAGTACTCCGCGTACATCGCCGGCGAGGTCAGGGGAAACATCAAGCGCGGCATCCTGATCGGCGTGCTGGGCGCGCTGTTCTTCGCCGTGGTCATGAACTCCCTTTACGTGGACAGCCTTGGCGACCGCCTGGGCACGCAGAATCTCCTGGGCTGGGGCATCAACTTCTGGTCCGGTCTGAAGACGCCACTCGGACAGCCGATCGCGCTGCCGCTCGCCTCCGCCATTTCCAGTCCCGGGCTTTGGCCGATTTGGCTGTTCGTCAGCATCGCCGCCACTCTCTGGCCGTTCCTGCTGTGCCCGGTTTATATCAGCCTGATCAGCCGGATCTCGCTGGCCTGGAGCATGGACCGGCAGGTGCCGAAGTGGTTCGGCGAGGTGAATGAGCGGCTGCGCGCTCCGCTGAACGCGATCCTCACCGCTGTCGGCTTCTGCGTGGTTCTCGCGATCCTGCAGAACTTCGCGCTGCTGCCGAAGTCCATCGCGCCGCCCGATGGAAAGCTGAACCTGGTGTCCACGATCTGGTTCAGCATCCTCATGGCGCTGTTCAGCTGGGTCCTGCCCGGAGTGAACGCAGTAGTTTCCCGGTTTTCCCGGCCCGACCTCGTCCGCAACGCGCCATGGAGGAATGCGCTATGGGCGTTCGGGTTGATATGGCTGGCCTTCGCCGCGTTTACCTACTGGTTTGCGGGCATCAAGCCAATCTCCGACGCCGTCGGCGCGGCGCTCAAGCCGGGTAAGGGCGGAGTCCTCTCCTACTTCAACAACACCGGGATCACCCTGACCATCGCCCTGTACGTGATAGCCGTGATCATCTACATCATCGTGGCCATCAGGAACCGGGCCTCCGGCGTCGAGACGTCGCTGCTGTACAAGGAGCTCCCACCTGATTAGCCATGCGGCGAGCCGTTCGGGTGGCCCGGCACTTTCCCGCAACCCGTAGGCTGGGCAGATGCCGCTGCTGAACCGGGCGTCGAAGCGCCGTGGCACCCGCCTGTACGTCGTCTCGGACTTTCACGCCTCCGATCCGGCGTGGCGGAAGCTGCTCAATGCCGTCCGGATGAACATTTACAAGGCGGACGCGGTCCTTTACGCGGGCGACCTCACCGGCAAGGCGATGGTCCCGATCGTCGCGACCGGCGATCGTTACGAGGCGACCCTCCTGGGGCAGCGCCGGGTGGCCCGGACCGAAGGAGAGCTCGCGGCGCTGGAGCGCGATGTCGCCGGCCTCGGCTACTACGCCTTCCGGACGACCAAGGAAGAAGTGGATGCCCTGGGTGGCGACCAGGCCAAGCTCGACGCGCTGTTCAGCAGGGAAATCCGGACCCGCGTCACACAGTGGCTCGACCTGGCCGCTGAGCGGCTCGATGGCACGGGGGTCCCGCTCATCCTGATCCCCGGCAACGACGACCCGTACGACATCGACGAACCGCTTGCGGCCAGCCAGTACTGCACGAACGCCGACGGCACGCTCGTGGACATTCCAGGTGACCTGCAGGTCATCGGGCTGGGGAAATCCAGCCCGACACCGTGGCAAACCCCGCGGGAGGTTTCCGAGGATGCGTTCCGCGAGGAGATCTACTCGCTCGCCGACCAGGCCAAGGATCCGAAACGGACGATCTTCCTGATCCACTGCCCGCCCTTCGGGTCGGGCCTGGACACCGCGCCGGTTCTCGACCAGAACCTCAGGCTCCAGGCCTCGGCAGGTGACCTGATGCGCGGGCCGGTCGGCTCGACGGGCGTCCTGGAAGCGGTGCAGCAGGTGCGGCCGCTGCTCAGCCTGCACGGGCACATTCACGAGTCCGGCGGCGAGAAGAAGATCGGCCCAACGCTGTGCGTCAACCCGGGCAGCGAAGCGGGCTCGGGAGTGGTCCGCGGATACCTGATCGACGTGAGCAGCGACGGCGTCGAACGCTCGTTCCGGGTAGAGGGCTGAGCGTGGGCGGCGACGGCGTCGAACGCCCGTTCCGGGCGGGGGGCTGGGCGTGACCGGTTCCGGGCCGACTGCCCTCGAAGAGGCCGTGCGGATCTGCGAGGCCGCGGCGGGCGAGCGCATCACCGTCAGGCTGGCCGGCGGCCTGGCGATCCAGTACCTGACGCCCGAGTTCCCGCCGCGCGGTGGCGACCGCCAGGATCTCGACCTGGCGACCTTGTCAGGCGACCGCCAGCCGCTGACACGATTCCTGGCCGAGCGCGGATACGTCGGCGACAGGAACTTCAACGCGCTCTACGGCCATAAGCAGCTGTACTTCCAGTCGGCGGAGACCGGGCGGTCTCTGGACGTGCTGGTCGACCGGCTGCACATGTGCCATACCGTCGAGTTCAAGGACCGGCTCAGGCGGATGCCGGTGACCCTCGACCTGTCCGATCTCCTGCTCACCAAGCTCCAGATCGTTGAGCTGAACGAGAAGGACGTCCAGGACGTGCTGTACCTGTGCTCGGCCTACCCGGTCCGGGTGGGCGACGAGCCGGGCACGATCGGGCTCGGCCGGATCCGCCCGATCCTCGGGAACGACTGGGGGTGGTGGCGGACCGTCACCCTGAACCTGGACCGGATCACCGCCCTGGCTAGCGGTGATGGCCGGGGGCTGGTTCCCGCGGGCGGGAAGCACCACGCCGTCGAGCAGCTCGGCGTGCTGCGCGAGGCCGCCGAGACCACCCCGAAGAGCCTGCGCTGGAAGGCCAGGGCGAAGGTGGGCGAGCGGGTCCGTTGGTACGAGATGCCCCAGGAGACCCCGCACCACTAGCTCCTGGTCACCCGGACACGATCGTGCGCTGGCACCGCGACATTCGTCCGGCGCCGCTGGGCGGACCGGTCCATGCGCGGCAAGACCGGCCGGCCGCCCGCCGGAACATCAAGGCCTTGGTCCTGCGGCTGGCGCGGGAGAATCCCGAATGGGGCTACCGCGCTCCCCCAGCACCGACCATCCCGTGCCCTGGCAGCCTTGCGAGACCAGCGTAACCGGCTCCGAACCACGACGGTCCTGCCGCCACGAGGACAGCCCGTACACCCCGTGAACTCGCGGCGGGAGCGCGCAGGATGCCCATGGTTGTCTACGTCGGCATCGACTCAGCTCACCGCAGAGTGCGTCACGCCGGTGGTACGGAAGCTGGCGCGGGCCGCCGTGCCCCGGTGGTCCCGAATAGTCGGTGCAGGTAATCGAGCAGGCTATCCGGGCTGGCCACGGAGCCGCGTACTGCCACATAGCCGTCCGGGCGGAGCAGGTAGGCGGTTCCTGCGGGACCGTGGCCAGGCTGGTCCGTGCAGCCGTTCGCTTCTATGACCACATCCACCTGGTCCTGCCAGAGGTGCATCCTCGGCTGCAAGTCCCCGCGTGGGTCTGGGCCTGAGATCAGCAGCACGTGCCGACCGTGGCGCAAGACCTCGTAGAGCCGGGTTGTTCCTGCGTTGCCGGTCACTTCGAGGTCTGGTGCCCGCTCGCCCGGCTGGACGCCGACGCGGCCCCGGCCGGGACGCGTCAGCGGGCTCGAGGGGTAGGCCACATGGATGTGGCTCATCCGGGCGCACGGCCCGGCGCTGGATCGGCGCCAGACTGCCGGCAATCGGGATGATGGTGTTCCGGAGGGCCCGCCGCACAGGGTGGGTCATTGTCCCGAGCTTGACCAGAGTGTGCGTCAGGGCCAGGACGTCTGCGGCTACCGGGCCGCGTTCTTGGCCGTAGGTGTCCAGCAGTCCCCTGGCGAGTGGCCGGAGGCCACCAGGGCCAGCTTCCAGGCCAGGTTGTGGGCATCCATGATCCCGGTGTTCATGCCCTGCCCACCGGCCGGGCTGTGGATGTGCACAGCGTCGCCGGCCAGCATGACCCGGCCGCGCCGGTAGGTGTGGGTGGAGCGCCGCTGGCACCGGAAGGTGGCCAGCCAGGCGGGATCGGACACCGACACCGGCTCCGGTGCCCTCTCTCCGACGAGCTGCTGGATCTCCTCCAGCGTCGGCGCCCGCCGGTCCCGGTCACCGGTATAGGGGAGGATCACCCGCCAGAGGTGCTCGCGCATCGGCATGCAGATCAGCGGCCGGCCGTCGCGCCGGAAGAACGCGTGGACCTCGTCGTCGGGACGGTCCCAGTCCAGGTGGACGTCGGCGAGCAGCCAGTCCTGCGAGTACGGATGCCCCTGGAAGTCCAGGCCGAGCTCGCTGCGGACACGGCTGTGCGCGCCATCGGCGCCGACCACGTAATCAGCGGTGATAGCCCGCATGGTGCCCCCGGGCTCGCTTACCATGGCGGTGGCGCCACCGGGGTCCTGGGTGAGGCCGCAGAGCTTGATCCCCTGCTCGATGCTGCCTCCGAGCTCGCTGACCCGCTGGCGGAGAATGGTCTCGGTCAGGTCCTGCGGGATGTCGAGCATGAAGCCGAATCCCGACCCGTTGCGCGCCAGTTCCAGGCGGACCAGGGTCTTGCCGTCGGTGTACATACGGAAGCGGCGCACTACCTGGCCGCGTTCGATGAACCGCTCGGCCAGGCCCATCATGTCGAACACCTCGAGCGTGCGCGCGTGAATGCCGAGGGCGCGGGTCTGCAGGACCACCCCGTCGCCCTGGTCGATGACGTGAGCCCGGATGCCCCGGGCCAACAGCTCGCAGGCCAGCACCAGGCCGGTCGGCCCCGCGCCCACGACCAGGACCTGGCAATCGCGACGACTGATCTGCGGGGACTGGTGAACGATTGTCATGGCCAGCAGACTGGACCCGGACGCGTCGCCGCGACATCGGAAAAACTACCGAGGGCCTACGTATCTTTCGGCAGCAGCCCGGACTCGTAGGCCCAGGCCACCAGCTGCGTGCGGGTGCTGAATCCGAGCTTGGCCAGGACATGGTCGACGTGTGTGTCGACGGTGTGGACCGACAGGTAAAGCCGGCCGGCGATGTCGCGGTTGGTGAGACCCTGAGCGACCAGGGTCGCCACCTCTGTCTCGCGCCGGGTGAGCGTCCGGCGCGGTCCGCTGCGCCAGGCCTGCTCGGGCTCGTCCGCCAGCGCGTAGGAGACCGCCTCTGCCAGGCTCATCCGCCGTCCCCCGGCCGTGATCTCCGCGGCCGTCGATGCGAGCTTTTTCGCGGTCGGCGCCAGCCACCGCGTCGCCCGCCTGGCGCATCGGGCGACTCGGTTCAGGTCACCCCGAACGTCCTGATCGGGGCGGCTGCGGTTGACCGGCAAGTCGGCTTCATGCCCGCTCCGAACCGGCGCTATGCCGCTGGCTGCTGACTCCGATGCTCGCCACGACACTTACTCAACGTGACAGAGATACCGATGCGCCGGGCAGCCCAGGACGCATATCTGCCGCCACCGGACGCCGCCGCGCTGACCTGCCCGCACCCCGGCCCGCGCCGCCGCATCCAGCTGGCCCGCGGGCGCCCGTGACCTGCCCGGCGCAGGGTTGCTCCCGCAGAACGCGGTGCCCTGGCTGGCCGCACTCCCGGCGGCAGATCTAACGAGACCCGGCTAGCCAGAGGTGTGCGGCGTTCTGGCCGTTCTCGAAGAGCATCTGTCGCTGATCCGCTGTGATGGTGAAGTCGGTGGCCTTCACCCCGGCGTTGTCGACGAAGATCGTGCGGGCGGCCTTGTCCGGCGTGACGTAGTAGCGCCCGGCGTTGTCGAGCAGTGTCTCCAGGCACGCGACTGCCTCCGCGGCTACATTGTCAGCGCCATGGATGCCCGCGATGGTGGTCTGCCGCGCCGACAGCTTTATCCCGATCGTGGGCCAGCGTGCCTCAGCGCCGTCCGTACGGTCGAACACGTCGACCGGGAAGTTGTCCAGCAACCCGCCGTCCACCCACGTGACCCGCCCGGCGGCGACAGCGACCGCGCCGACGGTTACTGCCGGGGCCCGGAAACGCACCGGCTCGAAGAAAAACGGGATAGACATCGATGCCCGCACCGCGTCGACGATCCGCTCGCCGTCGGCATCAAGCCCGTACTCGTTGTAGTCCCACGGCAACCGGACCAGCTTGCCGCGTGTGATGTCAGATACGTGCACCACAAGTGAGTAGCGTTGCTGGTCAGTCCAGTGCTTGTCGGCATCGGCATCATTGAGCCGCAGGTCACCGAAGTGCACGACACCGATATCCGTAAGCACGCCGCCGAGCCAATCGAGCAGGTAATCCCCGTCGTACAAGCCCATATGCAGCAGCAGATGCTCGGCATCGGCCGCTCCGCCGAGGGCAGCACGTACGCGGCTCTTGGCCATGAACTGCTCGAATTGCACCGTCTCCAGGTAGTCACGCAACTTGCTCAGCGGCTTCCCGGCCTTGTTCAGCGCCGCGATGATCGCCGCTGCGATAGCACCGGCACTCGTTCCTGCAACGCGCTGAAACCGATATCCGGCCTGGTCGAGAGCAAGAACCGCGCCAGCCAGGCCTATCCCCTTCACCCCGCCGCCCTCCAAGACGAGGTCGGCAAACTTCCCGGTGCCATCCGCCGCTGCTGCCGACGCTTCGCGCACCGCCGGCGAACTCTCCACCGGTGCGGCCGCTGAATGATCACTCATCGCTCCTCGATTCGTCGCTAGGGGCCCTGCCCCGCGTTTACCTGGGCGTCTTGCCCGCTCGTCGTACTTCGCCTGCCATCGGCAGCCGCTCTGCCCGCTGCCAGCTGCAGCCAATTTCACGGCGCGGCGAGCGCGGCCACGACGGCCATGACCATGAAAGGGACACCGCGCGAAGCAACACTGACGCGCCGGGCTAGTCTTCACCACCTCCCGCTGATACGTGATTCTGGCAAGTTTCCCCCTGACCATAAGTAACACGCGGTGCCCGGCGGTTTCGAGGTCCCGCCGGGCACGCCCAAACTAGGTCAGCAGTTCCTACACGCGCACCGGCTAGTCTGCGCGACAGACATGGCTGATCTGCAGAGCCCAGGTCGCAGCTCGTCCTGCACAAATACCCGCGCAGACCGGATCCGGCGCCCCTGAGGTCAGGACTCTCCCGGCCGGCAGCTACGTGCCGTTACAAGCTGGCCGCCGACGGGCCGCACGGCATAACCGCCAACGGGCACGGATCCCGATGACGGCAGGTCCTGGGCGGCCAGCCAGTTGCGGCCTTTGATGCCGAACAGGTCGGCGGCCGGGCAGCGCGGCACCAGGTTGCGGTGCAAGATCGCGTACATCTGGTTCTTCAGCCTCGTGCGCTGCCGCACGATGCGCTGTCGCGGGTGTATCTGGATCGCATGCCCCCACTCCGTATTAGCAGAACCAGGGACTCGCCGACGGGATCCTTGCCGATGCCGGCCCGCGGCTGCGCTCGCCCGGTGAGCTGATTCGACGCCGGTCTGGCGTCGAAGATCACGGCGCCGCGCAGGCGGCTGGCCGGGCTGGGGCGGGCCCGGGACGGGGCGAGGGCCACGTTGCGGCCCGGGATTGGGGCACAGGGGGAAGCACATGCGGATTCTGCTGATATCGAGCGCCTACAACAGCATGACCCAGCGGGTGCACGTCGAGCTGGCCGACTGCGGCCACGAGGTGTCGGTCGAGCTCGCGCTCGGAGATGAGGTGATGCGGGACGCGGTCCGCCGCTTCGACCCGGATCTGGTCATCGCGCCGATGCTGACCACCGCGATTCCCGCCGACATCTGGTCGGCTCGGCCATGTTTCATCATCCATCCGGGGCCCCGGGGCGACCGCGGTCCCTCCTCGCTCGACTGGGCGATCATGGGCGGTGCCGGCCGCTGGGGTGTCACCGTGCTTCAGGCGAACGCGGAGATGGACGCTGGCGACATCTGGTCCAGCGCGGAGTTCCCGGTGCCCCGTTGCTCGAAGAGTTCCCTGTACCGCACCGAGGTGGCGGACGCGGCGCTGGGTGCTTTGCTGCTGGCGGTGACGCGGTTCGAAAGCGGCAGCTACCGGCCTGAGCCGCTGGACTACAGCCGTCCGGGCGTCACCGGCAAGCCACACCGCCCCACCTCTCCCGCCACCGGACCGATCCCGGCCAGTCCCGTCCCGGGCGATCCCGCAAACAAGAAACGATCTCTGTCCTTGACCGGCCATCAGGCCCGTCCGGCAACGCCGCCTCCGGCAGCATCGAAGTCGCCGCCAACAACCGCTGACCGGCACACCACCTTCCGCCTCCGTCTGCGGCACCTTGATTCGCTCGGTGCGGCGCGCGCCAGAACACCCTGTTCGGTGCGGCGCGGTTGGCCACCCAGTCGGCCGGGGACTGGCGCGCAGATCGAAGCCTCGACGCGCGCTCTCCCCGGTCTGCCCGTCACTCAACGTGACGATGTAAGCGATCGGTATGGTCCTGAGGCGCCGACCGCTGACGCGGCGGGGGTGTGGTTGGTCTGCTGAAGGTCACCGTCGGCTGGTCGAGCTGCCTGTCAATGCCGCGAGCGCCCCGGCCGTCCGGTTCCTAGATCGTCCCTGATTTGGCGCGCGCACTATGCGGCATATGAGGATGTCATTGCGAAGGGCTGTCCTCAGGCCAGATGACCTGGCCGGCAAGTTGCGCGGGGCTGATGAGCACGACCGCCTTGGCCGCGAGCCTGCCGACCTGTCAGATGGGCCGATGGTAGCGATGCCTGGCGTTAGTACAGCCTGTTTAGTCCGCGACGTCGACCTTGGCGACGATTCGCGTTGCGGTGACCCTCACGACGAGCTCAGGCGGCACGGCATTGCGCCGGCCGAACTCTTCCGCACGATCAATGCCCATGTACCGCCCGCCGATCCGCGTCGCCCATAGCAGCAGCTCATCGGCGTCCGCGGAGGTCGTCGCGGTCCCGGAGATGGTCACGAAGCTGAACGGCGGGCGTTCGTCGTCCCAGCACAGCGACACCCTGGGGTCACGCAGGATGGCCTGCCCCTTGACCGTGTCAGCCGAGGTCATGAACACGATCTGGTCGCCGTCGAGATCTGTCCAGACAGGAGCCACGTGCGGTGAGCTGTCTGCTCTCACGACAGCAAGCTTGGCAGTCCGGGCCGGGAACGCCAGCACGAACTCCCGCCACCAGCCTGCCGGGGCGTCCGTGTAGCCCATGGGAAGAGCAGTGTACTAACCATCACAACATTGCTGTCGCGCCCGTCAGCGACGGGCCCTCGTCACTTGACGCGCTCTGCCCTCAGCGTCCGCTCGAAACGCGGCAGGACATCGGCATTGAGCGCGCGTTCGGGTTGTCCTGTCTGAGGACTCGCCTGCGGTCGTGGCGAGGGGCGCTGATCCGCTTAGCGGGTGGCGTACTGGCGCGCGATCGCGGCTACGAGCCCGGCCGCGCGGTCGAGTTCTTCCTCGGTGTTGTAGTAGTGCGGGGAGAACCGCACCAGCGGGTGGACCGCGCGGTCCTCGGTGTCAAGCGGGCTGTGTTCGGCCACAGTGGTCGACACGTTGACCCCTGCGCGGCCAAGCGCTGCGGCGGCGTCGGCGGCCGGCACCCCCTGAACGCGGGCGGTCACGATGGCGCAGCGCACCACGCCGAGGTCGTGTGTGGACACCCCCGGCAGCTCGTCGAGCTGGCCGCGTAGCCGCGCAGCGAGCATGGCGGTCCGCGCCCCGATCGCGTCGGTACCCAGGTGGAGGGCCTGCCGCACCGCAGCGCCCAGGCCCAGGATGTTGACGTAGCTGCTCTCCCATGACTCGAAGCGCCGGGCGCCGTCGGCCCAGCTGAACCCCCGGACGCTGTCCCAGGTCGCGGAGTCAATCTCGGCGACGTAGGGGTCGAGCCGCTCAAGGGCCGCGGTGCGGACCCACAAGAACCCGGTACCCCGCGGTCCGCGCAGGAACTTCCGGCCGGTGGCAGTGAGCAGGTCGCAGCCGATGGCATCCACGTCGACGGGGAACTGGCCGACCGACTGCGTGGCGTCAAGCAGGAACAGCGCCCCGGCGGCACGGGCGATGCGGCCGATTTCGGCGGCCGGGTTGACCAGGCCGCCGCTGGTGGGCACGTGGCTCACGCCGATCAGCTTGGTCCGCTCGTCCACGAGTCCGGCAAGCGCGGAGGTGTCGAGCTGGCCGTGCCGGTCATTGGGGACGACGACCAGCTCAGCGCCGGTCCGCTGGGCGACCTGCCGGTAGGCCAGCACGTTGCTGCCGTACTCGGCGCGGCCGGTGAGGATCCGGTCACCCGGCCCGAACGGCACGGAATAGAAGGCGGCGTTCCAGGCATGCGTGGCGTTGTCGAACAGCGCCACCTCATCAGCGCGGCCACCTAGCAGCCCGGCGATGCCGGCGTAGGTGGCGCCGATGGCGTCCTGCGCCGCCGTGGCAGCCTCGTACCCACCGATCTCGGCTTCCAGCCGCAGATGGGCGGTCATCGCATCCAGCGTCGGCTGCGCCAGCAGCGCGGCGCCGGCGTTGTTCAAATGCAGCCGGTGCGCGCAGCCGGGGGTCGCCGCCCGCAGGGCTTCGACATCCATGCACTCATCCTCGCCGACAACATCGGATGTACGCATCTGCCGCAGTCAGGGTCCTGTGCGCGCGGGCGGCGGCCACCGCTAGGACCGCTGGGGCACGACCGCTTCCTCCGCTGAGGGGAGGTCGAGAACGAGCGCGCCATGATGCTGGTAAAGCCGTATCTGGCGCTGCCGCAGGCTGATACGGCCGAACCGGCGCGGCTGCCGACTGTAGTAATGCCCACCGCCGTAATTGATGCGGATCTCCCGGATATCCGGCCGTCGCCGGGCCAGGTAGGCCCCCATCGGGACGCCTAGGTCTATGGGGCTGGTGGGAGTGTGGGCGTTTCCGGCGACTGCCAGCGTGCGGGTCCCCGCCGCAGTACCAGCCAGGATGCGCCCGGCCATCGCCTCGTCGCGCTGAGACCAGCTCCAGCCAGCGCCGATGACCCCGTTGAACAAGATCACCTCCAGCGGTCCGGCCACGGCACGTCCGGCCAGGACCGCCATATGCCCGGCGGTGATCCGGCCATCCCCCGACCACAGCAGCGCGTGATCGGCCAGCGTTCCGGTGGCCAGAAACGCGCGCTGAGCCGTGATCATCGCCCGCCCTGGGAGGCCGCTCCGAGCGGGCTGATCTGTGCTCCCTGCCCATCTCGCACTCGGGTCCCAAGAGACGCACCGAGTCGGCGGCGCGAAGCGCACCACGTTGGCGCCGGCCGAATTGTCACCGTCCGTGACAGCGTTTGTCCCGGCTTGATGGCTGGCGGTGGGCACATGCCGGTGGCCGCCCGAACGAGCAAAGGCAGCCGCGCGAGTGGGCCAGTAGCGACCTGGGCAGGCATATGCCAGGCGCTCGCCGGGCTGGTTCCTCGTGAGCTTCCTGCAGGGCCGTCGCCGTTGCGATCACCGTCCTCGCGAGGACGTGCTCCGAGCCTGGACTTCTCCGCGTATTCTCCGTGGCGCAGCCATCTCGGCCCCCGGCACGCGATGGCCCGGCGGGCTGACCTGCAGAAACTGAGCAAACCGTCGGACCTCGCCGATCTCGCGGACCGGCTCCCTTTTTAGTTAGGGAAACGAAGCAGGCACCAGCTCTGATGCGGTTTTGCGTGGTGGCAACGTTCCCCCCGGCCGCGGCGGGTAGGCCCAGCCCGTGGCG